>NZ_WXWS01000334.1:0-11938 GCF_009904715.1 Vibrio sp. V42_P2S4T144
AAAGATAGTCGCGCTAGGTCTGTTTTTTGTTGCGCCATTCTTGTCTGCAAATACGATCGTATTTAGTAGTAGCCAGCAGCCTAGTGTCATACTGGAACTGGAAGAGATCCAAGCTTTACCTACCACTAGCTACACGATGACATTGCCTTGGCTTCCTGCTTCGTCAGAGTTTTTAGGCGTTAAACTCAGCACGCTTCTTACACACGTCTACGGAAAGGTACCAGAGCAGGTTGATATCAGCAGCTTAAACGACTATCACTCGACATTGTCCCGACAAGATATTCTTCGATATCAACCAATACTGGCTTATCAACAAGATCAGAATTACATAAAAGTCAGGAATAAAGGCCCTTTCTGGGTGATATATCCACTCAATCTCTATCCAGAGCTAAACTACAATAAATATCATGCGCAAATGGTATGGCAAGTAAATGAAATAAAAGAAAAATAATAAGAATGAAGTTATCAGAACCCTATTCTAAGAAACAAAGAATATTGCAATATTCTACCACCAGCAAAATGCTGCTGGTGGTGTTTGCCGTTTCTTTGCTCCTCGCGAATGTCGTGCTTTTACAGCAAACACGTTCACTCTCACAAAATTTTAATAACGAACAAAAACAAGCGACTTGGTTTTTATTCCAACTCTCCAAAGAACTATCAGAACTTGTCGGCGAGGCCAGACGGTTAGATGAAAACGTATTGAATATTGATGGTGCAGAGCTTCAATACGAGTTAGCGTGGAGCCGCTTTGACTTATTGACCAGTAGCACGAAAGCCAATAAGTTCTTTTCTCGGAACAACATGCACCTTTACTTCATTAATCTTTTTGAAGAGTTCAAAGAGCTAGAAAAACAACTAGTAGAAGCTAGAACAGGTGACAGCCAAGCTGCTGCTGCATTTTATCGTTCAACTCAAACACTATATTTAGGCTTAATAGACTTCGTTAATCAAAACTTCCGTCTAAGCAGTAAAGCTTATGAAGCACAAAAAGGTCAAACCCAGCGCTTAATGCAAGCACAATATATGTTGTTTGCGACGTTCGTTTTGTCGATTATATCTCTAACTTATTTCTTTTATCGTGAATCCCATTTTCATAGAAAATTGGCGCTCAGCGACCCTTTAACGAACCTAGGGAACCGCAATGCACTATTCATTACCCTAAACAAATTTACTCAAGAAAAAAGGCCCTTTTCTCTCTGGATTCTAGATTTAAATGGTTTTAAAGAAGTCAACGACACACACGGACACCAAGTTGGCGACACTGTACTGCGGGAAATCGCTAGGCGGCTTAATTCTATGACACTCAATGATTTTACTGTTTATCGCATGGGAGGAGATGAGTTCGCGGTTATCCTTGAAGGTGAACATCTCAATGAAGAGAACGTACGTGAGCAGATAAATACCGTCTTTGATGCACAAATATTAAACTCCGATAAAGTCTCAACACTTTCAACAAGCATGGGCTTAGCGCAATACCCTAAAGACAGTGACAATGTTGACTTTCTTATCAGCATAGCGGATAAGCGCATGTACAAAATGAAATTTCAACGTTAAACGGTATATATGATGAGAAAGTTCATGCAAGTACTGCTTCTACTGGCAGTCATTGCGGCAGGTGTGTTAGCTTGGGTATTTATTCCATCGCACGAAACCATCGGGCAAAAAACGCTTGAGCAGGCACTCAACGACGACTACAGCCTAGTTGGGCATCGAATCTACTCAACCGATCCGGATGCTGGCAACCGATTCGGCTACTTCGTATTGGCAACGGGCCAGAGCATTGAAGAGCAAGAGCCGTTTTTGGTCACTTCGGATCAGTTTATTCGCATGGAGCAAACGGGTGATAATACCTTGTCTGTGACCATCAATGGCCGTATTTACCATTATCATAACGACTTGTGGGTGCCAAAATCAGACGGGAAATTGCAACACTTTTTAGTCAGTGCAACCGCCAAGTACGTACGCTAAAACGGGAACCTTACTCCCCCCAAAAAAACAAAGCCCCGCATACACTGCGGGGCTTTTTACGTGAAGAAGAAAATAACATCGAAAGAATGAGCGTTACTTCGCTAATACTTTCTCTTTAATCACTTTGAGTACCCCAGCCTCTTGGTTGCTTGGCGCAGAATAACGAGCAATTTTCTTAATCTCTTCGTGCGCGTTGGCAACCGCGTACGAATGCTCACTGACTTGCAGCATTTCGAGGTCATTGAGGTAGTCACCAAACGTCATAGTTTCTGCCGGAGTAAAATTCATCGTCTCTTGAAGGTGCTGAATGGCCGCGCCTTTAGACGCCTCGGCATTCATCACATCCAGCCAAATTTTTGCGCTCACTACGACTTTATGCGTTGCGCCAAACTTCGCGTTCATGGTCGGGAACAGGAGCTCTTCCGAACCGTCAAAGTGACAAATTGCTACCTTAATAAACTCGTCTTCGACCTCAAGCAAATCCGTCACATATTCACAGCGGTGGTAGTACTTTTGAAATTCTTCCAGCGATTGCTGATCATGCGTTTCGATGTACGCCGAGCGCTTGCCACACAATACGATGTTCGCCCCGTCAATCTCACGAGCCGCTTTCACAATCTCCAACACTTCCGCTTTAGGAATGGTACAACTGTAGAGCTCTTTGTCTTGGTACATCACTAAGGTGCCGTTTTCAGCCACATACAACAGTCTGTCTTTGATTGGCGCGAACGTGTCTCGCAGACTGTAATACTGACGACCAGACGCAGCGGAGAACAAAATACCTTGCTCTTCCAGTTGCAAAAACAGATCGAAAAACTCCGGATCCAAACGACCGTATTGGTCAAGCAATGTGCCATCCATATCGGAAGCAATAAATTTGATGCGAACTTGTGACATTAACTAAAACTCTAAATGACGCTGCGAAAATATATCCATGTAAGGTACAGGATCTTGTATGAATCTCAAGTCGGGATGACGACGCCTTTCGCTATTACCAAGGATGCTGTTTAAAGTAATCTTCACTGTGATCGATGAAAGCTCTCACCGCAGGAGACAAGTGTTTACGTGATGAATACAGCGCGTAAATGTTGAGATCATTTGGCTTCCAATCCGGCAACACCGACTCAAGCTGACCCGATTTGAGATAGATATTGCTCAAGTAAGTTGGCAACATCGAAATACCCATGCCTTGTAAAGCGCCATGCAATAACGCCGTGGCCTCATTGCTGGTTAGGCGACACTCAATTCCCACCGATTCGAACTGGTCGCCCTGAGACAAATGCCACACGTGACGCTCAAAGTTTTTGTATCCCAAACAGTCGTGTGAAGATAAATCTCGCGGATGCGCGATCGCGTGGTGAGTTTGCAAATATTGCGGTGATGCTACCAACACCGATTCGCATACCGCAATCGGCTTACCAATCAAAGAAGGATCGGGATCTGACGCAATTCGGATCGCCAGATCGATACGTTGTTCGGTTAGATCACTCACTGAATCTTGCAGATCTATGTCGATATGCACTTTGGGGTGCTTTTGCATAAAACGGTTTACTACGGGGATCAACTGTGAGAATCCAAATGAAGTACTAGACGCAAGACGGATTTTTCCGGACAGCTCACCATCAGCGGCAATGTTCGACGTTAATGTATCGGCCTGTTTTAACCAGCGCTCAATCTGAGGCAAGCTGCGCTCCCCTGCGGTGGTGAGGGACACCTTGCGCGTGGTGCGGTGTAATAAACGAGTTTGCAGCCAGTTCTCCATCGCCTCTACATAACGAGTTACCATTGGTCGAGACATGTCTAACCGTTCTGCGGTCGCGGTAAAACTGCCAGAATACACCACATCTACAAATACTTTTGCTGCCGTTACTCTATCCATACATTTGCTCGAAATAAGAAATAGTGATGCACATTATTGTGTATTTTTCCGAGCGTATCAATTTCCTAATATAGCTCCCGTTCCCAAGCCATCGTCGCTTGGCCCCAAATTCTTTAGGAGCTTATTATGAAAAAATTCACTTTGAGTGCTGCATCCATTTTAATGGCAAGCCCTGTTCTAGCGGCAAACCACTCTCCCCTTACTCTTGAGGTTTACAACGCCGACGGTAACAGCTTCCACGTAAACTCAACCTTGGTATACGGTGAGACTGACGCCATGGTTATCGACACTGGCTTCACCAAAGCTGACGCGATGCGCATTGCCGCTAAAGTGCTGGACTCAGGCAAAACGCTTAAAACCATTTTTATCAGCCAAGCGGACCCAGACTACTACTTTGGCGCAGAGGCCTTACACCAACAGTTCCCTGATGCGCAGATCATCACAACGCCTGCGGTTCAAAAAATTATTAAAGAGAAATTGGCTGGAAAGCTGGCGTACTGGGGACCAAAGCTTGGCGCAAACGCACCGGTAAAACCAGTGATCCCTGTCGCGTACGATAAAGCATCATTAGAGCTAGAAGGTCATAAGATTGAAATCCGTGGTAACCATGGCACATCAGCACACCGCCCTTACCTATGGATTCCAGATAACAAAGCGATTCTAGGTAACGTAGCCGTGTACTCAAACGTACATTTGTGGATGGCAGATGCCGCAGACCAAACCGCCATCAATGCTTGGGAGCAGCAACTTAGCGAGATGCTTGCGCTTAAACCTCAAGTGGTCATTCCTGGTCACATGAAAGCAGGCACAAAGCTGAACGCAGACACCATTCGCTACTCGCAACAATACTTGCAGGATTTTCAGCAAGCGAAAAAACACAGCAATAACAGCGTTCAACTCATTGACACCATGTCTGCGAAATACCCAGAAGCTCAATTGCCAATCGCGCTAGAAATCGGTGCGAAAGTGCATACTGGTGAAATGTCATGGTAACCGTGCATTACTTCTTCGATCCCATGTGTGGTTGGTGCTACGGGGCATCACCACTCATCGAAGCCTTGATGGACACCTCTCAATTTAAGGTAGAGCTTCATCCCGGCGGTATGATTGAGAAACGCGCGATTGAACCTGAATTTCGTCAGCACATCATCAACAGTGACGCTCGTATTGCAACCGAAACCGGAGCGACGTTTGGTGAAGCATATCTGCAACGCGTGAAAAGCGAAGATGCGTTTGTTCTTGATTCTTATCTACCAACACAAGCGATCTTGAGTGCGGAAAAAATGGGGCTGAATCCATGGCACATGCTAAAGGCCATCCAATCTGCGCATTATCAGCTCGGGTTAAAAGTGAATGAAGCATCGACGCTCAAAGCCATTGCAGAATCGCTAGGTTTAGCAAGTGATGCGTGGGAGCAAAACATGGCGTTAAGCGAAGCCGAACTAGATGAGAGAATTCGCTCTAGCCGACAATTGATGCGACAGTTACACGTTGGTGGTTATCCAACCCTGATTGCAGAAGTAAATGGCGAGTACTTGACCTTGCCGCACTCGGCCTACTACGACAAACCGGCACAGTGGAAGCTTGCATTACAAAAACTGCGATAAGCTCTTCCCCACTCGCTCTTGTTCTTAATCCAAGAGCGAGTGCCAACACCGACATGGCAATCTTGACTCAAACAGGTACAATCCTCGCTCGATTTTTTACTCTCGCGGATACCCACCATGCACTCGCCTGAACATTGTTTTACTCGTTTTACTGCTGATATTTCTGGCTATGAATTGCCAACGCAGTTTACGTTTCCGTTCTACTACACGCCGCATCCTCTTTGCGTTATGGCCGCAAAGCAATTGCAACAGCACTTATTAGCGCAAACCGACTTCGAACACGATTTTGGTTTGGTTAATGAAGAAACGGGGCGAGGCAAAATGTTTGGCGTATTGCTGGTAAAAAGCCCTCAAGGCGAGCTCGGCTTTTTAAGTGCGTTTTCTGGCAAAATTGCCGACCAAAACTTGATTCCAAGATTTGTCCCTCCTGTGTACGACATGCTGACCGATGAAGGCTTCTTCCGCGCAGAAACGGATCCCATCAACGCCGCCAATGCGGAGTACAAAACCTGTGCTGCGAATCCGGAATTGGCAGATCTTAAAGCGCAAATCCAAGCCGACCGAGCCGCTTATCAGCAAGAGGAGCAAACACAGCGCCAAGTGATGATTGATGGCCGCGCCGCACGCAAACGACAGCGCCAACAGGGCGAGCAAACGCTCAATGCCGATGATCTCAAAATCTTGTTGGATGAGTTGGGTAAGCAAAGTGTCGCCGAGAAAAATGTTCTCAAATACTTAAAGCAAGCGTGGGATGAAAAGCTTGCAACCAAAGAAGCACGATTGGCCGAGTTAGAGCAGCAACTTGCTCACCTGAAAGAGCAGCGCAAGACGCTCTCCAACGCTTTACAGCACAAACTGCATAAACAATACCGCTTCCTAAACAACCATGGCGAAGCACGCGACTTGGTGGACATTTTTGCAGACACCACAAACCCAATCCCACCGGCAGGTGCGGGGGAATGTGCTGCGCCAAAACTGCTTCAATACGCGTTTAAACACGGATTCAAACCGCTGGCGCTGGCAGAATTTTGGTGGGGTGTGTCGCCAAAGTCTGAAGTTCGCCAACACAAAAAATTCTACCCATCGTGCAACAGCAAATGTCAGCCGATTTTGGGCCATATGATGCAAGGGCTGGATGTCGAACCTAATCCATTGGCGGAGAATTGGGCAGAAGACAAAGAACTAGAGATAATCTACCAAGACGACGCTATGGTCGTCGTCAACAAGCCCTCGGGCTTACTTTCAGTGCCTGGTAAAACTATCAAGGACTCTGCTTATACGCGCCTACAAGCGATGTACCCTGATGTGGAAGGGCCGTTTGTGATTCATCGCCTCGACATGGCGACCTCTGGCATTTTGGTGTTTGCCTTAACCAAGCGCGCGAACAAAAGTCTGCAAAAACAGTTTATGGCTCGCGGCGTAAAAAAACGTTATATGGCAATGCTCGAAGGCGTATTAAACGAGCCTGAAGGGGAAATCTCACTGCCAATGCGTGGTGACCCTGACGACCGCCCACGTCAACTGGTGTGTTTTGAACACGGGAAACATGCAGAAACCTACTGGCAACTGATTGAAGTCAAAGATGGGCGCAGCAAGGTATACATGTATCCGAAAACCGGGCGTACTCACCAACTACGTGTACACAGTGCTCATCACATGGGGTTAAACATGCCGATGGTTGGTGATGGTTTATACGGCGAAAAAGCCAACCGCTTACACCTGCATGCTGAGATGCTAGAGCTGGATCATCCATACAGCAAAGAGCGCATGGTGTTCCAAGCTGAGTGCGAATTCTAACGTCTTCCCGATTTTAAATAACAAAAAGGCACTGACTAACAGTGCCTTTTTTGGTTTCTAACAACAGAATAGGCGTGATGCGCAATACCGAAAACCGTTAGCTCACCTTAAACTTGGTCCACACCTGAGAGCGCCAACGTCTTGCCATGATGATACCACGTACCCATTCATCGAGTGCGATTGCCATCCAAGCCCCTAAAACGCCATAACCCAAGTGGATGCCAAAGATGTAAGAGAAAAGCACGCCTAGTCCCCACATACTCAAAATCCCCATTTGCACTGGGAACTTGATGTCACCCGCGCCTTTGAGCCCCGCGATAAAAATCAGGTTAAACACACGTCCGGCCTCGAGCAAAATTGAGCCCATGACTAACGAACCTGCCAATGCGAGTATCTCTGGTTGATCGGTAAATACGCGCAGAATCTCTTCTCTAAACAGGTAAATCAGTGTGGTTGCCGCCGTTGATGCCACAAATCCCACTAAGAAGTAGATTTGTACGCGTTTTAAAATGCTGCTCACCCAACCTTTACCGATGTAGTAACCAGTCTGAATTTGCGCTGCCTGACCAATTGCCAACGCGAAAGCAAACGAGAAACGGGCAATGTTTTGTGCATAAGTGAAAGCCGCCAACGATGCCGTCCCCATTTGCACCACAAAATACACAATGCAGATTTGCGCCACGTTGTAAGACAGCACTTCACCCGCGTTCATGCCGCCGATTTTTAAGATCTTTTTGTAAATCTCTGCGGGCACTTGTTTCATGGTCGACATCGGTAGTTCAATGCTGCTGCGAGCGAGAATAAACCATAACATTAACGTACCGATGACTTGGCTGACGACGGTTGCTATTGCTACACCTTGCACACCATACACAGGTAAACCGAATGGCTGGTAAAGCGCAATATAGTTACCAATGATGTTGAACACACCCGAGATCAAATTCACCACCATTGGGGAACGTGAGTAACCATGACTACGCAGAATAGTTGTAAAAACAACGCCAATCGTAACGTTAAACGTCATCGCACCGCTTATCAGCAAATATTCATGAGCGTACTGCTCAACTTGCGCTTCCAAGCCGTAATACGGGAGTAGGTATATCGCACCAAGCACGGCAATCACACTCAATAGCACACCGACGAGCACAGACAGCGCAATACTCGCAACACCAACGCTCACTGACTCTTGCTCGCGTCCAGCGCCATTGTATTGGGCAATCAAAATCCCCGTACCGCTACTGACAAACGTCGAAACGATGATTAAAAAGAAGGTAATCTGCGTGATCACACCAACAGCGGATACGGCTTTGTCTGAGTAGCCACTCAGCATGAACACGTCACTGGTTCCTAAAGCCGTCCGTAGCAAAATTTCGACAAGAATTGGCCAAGCTAATGCCACGATGGACATTCGTTGGTTGATGTTTTGGCTTTTAGGCATGCTTGTAACCTTTCCTACAACTAAAAACTGCCTCACAATATTTGTGAAGCAGTTTAAAAATAGTGACTCGAACGAAGCTCGATATGAGGTTGTGATTTAGCGCGGATTCTAGTCGCATATTGGTCATAACGACAACAATATTTCGCCCTGTTTCGGAAAAATATTTCTAATGCATTTTCGAAACGACATATGCCTTGACGATACGTAGAGCAGAGATTGGTGAACAATACTCTCAATCAACGAGCACCGAACAGAATCAGGATAATCAATAGAAATATCTCCAACTAGATACATTACTTTGAGTTATCAGTCCAACCATATAGAGCCATGAAGAACCGTCATGAAAACCTGCATGCGCCACCATTCCTCTTTGAACACTCGCACCAAATCACACTGATGGCTTTGCACTAAAAATGACTGATATCACATTTGGAAACTTTGTTGTTCTATTTATCGCGAAAATACCGCCTAGAATAAGCGTACACGTTAATTAAGCAAGGATACGTAATGTCGACATTGGCTGGGGCGCGCTTAGAAGAAATGGCGGACATCCGCTCAACAAGAAAAAAGAAAATTGTCTTTTTATGCTCCAGTATCGCCGCTGCCTGTTTAACTTATGGTTCCATTGCTCAATCACTTGAGAATAACTGGGGCTTAAGCTTTTTCCATGCTTTGTGTGCCTTGGCATGCTTAGCAATCAGTTATGTAATAAAAGTCCAGCGGCACCATCAATACGCCGACTTATGGCTAAGTGCTGTCTTAATGTTCGAAGGGTTATTGTTACTTCTGTATAACGATGCTCCGTCAGGCAAAATGTTATGGCTATATCCTATTGTCGCCACTCTGGTATTAATTAATGAGTTTAAGGTCGGTCTGTTGTTCAGTGGCACCTACATTTTACTGATCTTTTTTGGGGTCGCTTTTTTAGATCGACTGCCAGCAGCCACAGAAATCATAGAGCGGAGATTGATGCTGACCCTGATAGCGACCGCGTTTGTGTGTCACACGTTCTCGTATTACTACACGAAAGTCCTCAATTACATTCAAACACTGTATCGTGAGGGGATTGAGGAGTTAGCATATTTTGACCAGCTCACTGGGCTTGCCAATCGCTGGAGCTTTGAGACTTGGGCGCGCGCAAAGCTCGATGAAATCAAGCACTCATCTGATGACAGCATCACCGCATTGGTCTTTCTCGATATCGATAACTTCAAGCACATCAACGACACCTACGGGCACGATATTGGTGACCAAGTACTTCAAGCCTTCGCAACTCGATTAAAAAATAACATTCGCAACAAAGACAGAAAAACAGATAAACACGACTACTCCATCGCTCGATTTGCGGGCGACGAGTTTGTAATCATGCTTTACGATGTAAAAAGTAAAGATGACCTCGACAGCATCCTAAAACGGATCGTAAATCTGTTTCCGACAGGTTACCGAAGCTACGATATGATTAACGAGTTAACGATGAGTGTAGGTGCTGCTATCTATAAGCAAGATGCAAAGGATTTGTCTGAATTGACTCGATGTGCAGATAAAGCAATGTACGCAGCTAAACATACTGGTAAAAACCAGTACGCCTTTTATGAGCACTGCAATACGGAAGAACAGTCAACATCTGATGCACCAGCGGTACCAGAAGCTTGCTAATGACTAAGCGAACACATGCATCACCCAAAGCCCCACAACGAGGAATACGATTAACCACACTACTTGCAACGTTCTGTTCGGCTTGTCTTGCTGACGAGTGGGGTGATCTTTAAACGCACGGCCCTTCATTTTTCCCATTAAGCTCTTTCCTAGAGCACGTCGATAAAATTCACGTCTCTTATGAGCGGCATTGGCAACTTCGGTAAAGCGCTGTCTTTGCTCATTGGTGAGATCTTTATCCTCGTAACGAGGAGGGAGATCAGAATGCTTGCGTTGTACTGCCATCACTTCCTCCCTGGTCGATGGGTACATTTTTATTAAGTATATACCCAAATAACCAAAAAGATGCGTTATAAGTGAAGCACATAGACGAAAAAACCACCCGAAGGTGGTTTTATGACGAGCAACAAATGAACGCTAGAAGTACTCACATAAATACGCAGTCGCTTCTTTCACTTGAAGCTCAAATGAAGAATTACCTTCCACTTCAAAAAACTCACCACTTTGATAAGTCGTCCAATCGCTCTCGCCAACACGCTTGACCACAAGCGCACCTTTTACAACCGTCATACGCTCTGGTGCTTGAGTACCAAAAGTGTACTCACCAGGAAGCATCACACCAACGCTAACATCCTGATCTTTTTGGTTAAAGCCTAGTGATTTTACACTACCAGCAAAATAGCTATTTTCCTTAATATTCATTATTGGTTTCCTTATCAAAAGTCCGCTCTTTTTTACCTTGTTTCTTTCCGTTACTCAAGCTTTGAAAGCCATTAAACTCAACGTAATAACGCACATCCTTTGCTACTGAGCGAGAACCTTTTTTTTGCGAGGATTAATCAGGCGACCTAAACCGAGCAAGAAAACCTGCGAAGTAATGAATGTGAGCAAACAACAAAACCATCAATAAGATGTGTATCTGAATGTAAAAGTGGACATTAGATCATAGTTTCGTCGTCTCAATGGCGGGATTGTTTGTTTTTAAAAAGGAAGGTTTCCACCATGTTAAAAAAGTGGAGAAAATTAGATCTATGACGGACTCGACTCGCCGAAGGCGAAAAGCACGACAAGAACCAAAACTTTCATTTTTGGCTCGCCACCAATCCAAAATCCTCAAGAGTACATTTGTCTGCTTCGGGATGGGTATGTTGACGTTTTTTGGCTATCAAATCCACCTCTCCTATCAAGACCACATTGATCCGGAAAAGGTGTACGGCGAATGGATTGAGATTGGCGCGCCACCCTACCAAACAGAACGTCTCGTTTTCACTGAAGATGGGGTATACCGAAACCATCGACTTATTACGACGGAATTTGAATTCGATGGCAAGGTCATCACGTTGAATACCGGATTAGGAAAGACCGCGTATCAGATCTCAGGCTCTCATCTTTCACCTCAAATACGCCGTATTGAGCCTCTTATTCCAGATCAGCGATTCATTCGTAAAGGATTTGAGCATACCGTTCAGGGCTCAGAAACCGGCGCAGCCTCTAAACGTCGTGCCGCGTTGAGTGAACACTTCAGCCGTGACTAATACGTCTTCACGGCTATTTTTCCTTTCAATTCTCTTTCTATATCAATGAAACAAAACC
>NZ_WXWS01000286.1:0-11895 GCF_009904715.1 Vibrio sp. V42_P2S4T144
TGGTAACTATGTACTGATCGTTGAAACCAAGAATGAATCTTATCTCATGGTCAACGAATCAAATTCACTGGCCCGATCGTTAGTTAGACTTGCAATTCGCATCGCCGACTTTTTGCCAAACACCCCAAGGCCCTGAGTCTGCTGGATTATCACCTTGAGTCCACCACTGCGCTTGCCAAACTTTACCATTCCAAGTAACCGTATCTCCTTTGAGATACACTAAGTTGGCTTGCCATACAGTTTTACAGCTATCTGTGGGAGGCGTTGTCACCGTTTTCGCTTGAGCGGATACTAACGCTTGGTATTGTGTGCTGGTCTTATCAACGTTGAAGTTCAAAGCCACTCTTGCTTCTCCGCTCTGAGTAGCACCAAATTCAACATCAACACGACAACTTGCATTCATTGCTAACGTCGCCTGAGAGCACTGATCATTGGCAATAACAGCTGCATCAGTAACACCCGAAGCAAACGCGCGAACATTTTCCACAGTGAACGTGGTGTTCCCTGAATTCTGGATAACAAAGCTATGTTGCTGTAACTCCCCAACATTAAATGATGCCAGTGTCTGTTCGGTGGTGTATCCAACAGAAACATTTTCTTTTGGTGGTGTTGCTGTTCCGATAACACCATCGACAAAATTGCGCATAGCAGCGATATCGCTATAAACCCCATACATACCAGGACGAGCACAACCTATTCCCCAACTGACCACACCAAGTTGAGTAATTACACCACTGCGATTAATAACGATTGGACCACCACTATCTCCCTGACAAGAATCTATCCCACCTTGAGGAATACCCGCACAGAATGACACTTCTCCAACCGTTGTGTAGTTGCCACCGGCTTGACGGCAAGTCATATCCGACACAAGTGGGACGTCAACCTCCTGCAATCGAGACGGAGAGCTTCCTCCTTCAGAAGTTCGCCCTAAGCCAGCAACACTAAGCCAATCTCCGATGCTCGCGTATTGCGTTAGACTACCATTCGCAATCTCAACTGAAGAAACACCTTGAGGCACAGAGTCGAGCTTCAATACCGCGAGGTCATGAGAAAGCGTCGCGCGGCGATATGCCGGGTGCATATGGATCTCACTGACGTTTGCACGAACACCATCACTACCGTTATAAACAACGCCACCGATTTTAACCGCAATCTGACTCGGAGAATCACCCTCAACACAATGTGCAGCAGTCAGGACGTAACCATTCCCGATATAACTGGCCCCACAATACGATCGGTTACCATAACGACTAACAATTTGGGTGTAGAATTTCCAGTCACGTGGGTCGGCAGTTACTCCGCCTACGATCTGGGGTTGGATAGTGTGATTTTGCGTCTGTGACAAATCATCAGCACTTGCGAACATTGGCAAAACGGCTAAAGCAAGTAACGATTTTGTTAGTTTCAAAATATTGTCCTCTTGTTTTTGTAAGCACGATCCTCGTGCTACTAATAAACAAGCAGACAAAAACGCCGATACCAATGTAGGTGCATATCAATTTGTTAACATTGCGAGTAGCTTATAGAGAAAAGTCTATTGACGAACTGAATGATTTCAATTCGATCGAACCTAAATCACAATATTAAAGTTAAATACGATTATTCGTTCAGCGGTTTTCTTAAATAGTGGATATGGTGTGCAAATCCTTGTTTTTCATACAAAGATATTGCGCCCTGGTTAAAATGCCATACTTCAACAAACATCTGTTTTGCACCGTAATCAGAGAACGTTGACTCAATTTTATTAATCAAAGCCTGCGCCGTACCTTGTTTTCGATATTCAGGCAGCACATAGAGCTCATCCACGCTTCCCATCATAACTGGCTGGCTGACGGTAGAAATAAGTTCACAGAAGTGACCAGAAATAAAGCCAATAATTTCATCTCCTTGTTTTGCTACGTAAACAAGGCACTCAGGGTCATCAATATATCGAGCAATGCTTTTTTCTTGTTCTATCTCCTCTGCCGTTTTGAAAAGCTCAGGAGATTGAAGATGATGCTCATCATGAAGCTCGAACATAAGATCGTTGAGCAACTCTAGGTCGCTAAAACACGCAGGTTTAATCGCAAACGTGGTCATACAAAGGGTCACTAAAAATGGAATGGCTGTAGTTTGTGAGGAAAACGTCGTATTGGCAAGTCACAAATGCTTTCACGATACGTTTGTACTGTTTGAGCAACAAAAAAGCCCCTGTACTTAATAAACGTACAGAGGCAGAACCAACCTACAGAGTTCGAGGATCAGGGGTTAGTTAGAATTGAGTTTTTCTCAGCGTCGTAGCACTCGCTCAATTTCGTTCAAGCTACTTGGGTCATCAATCGTTGACGGAACGGTGTATTTTTCACCATCAGCTATTTGACGTATAGTTCGACGCAAAATTTTACCTGAACGTGTTTTCGGTAAACGGTCTACAACCAACGCATGCTTGAAGCAAGCAACTGCACCTATCTCACTACGCACTTTGCCAACAAGCTCACCTTCAAGGTCTAGCTCATCCACTTTGACGCCGTCTTTCAGTACAACAAAACCAAGTGGAAGCTGACCTTTTAGATCATCGTGGATACCAACCACCGCACATTCTGCAATCGCTGGGTGGCCTCCTACTATTTCTTCCATTTCACCTGTCGACAATCGATGTCCCGCGACATTAATCACGTCATCAATACGTCCCATAATAAACAGGTAACCGTCTTCATCCAGATAGCCACCATCACCTGACACGTAGTAGCCTGGGAATTGGCTAAGATAACCAGTTTCAAAACGGTCATGATTACGCCAAACCGTTGGCAGACAGCTTGGTGGTAGCGGACGTTTTAATGCTACAAAGCCTTGTTGGTTAGGCCCGACAGCCTCTCCAAGTTCATTCAGAATTTCGACCTGATAACCCGGAATGGGCTTCGTCGAAGAACCAGCTTTAACTGGCATCATTTCGACACCTGTCGGGTTGCCAGCGATGGCCCAGCCCGTCTCGGTTTGCCACCAGTGGTCAATAACGGGCTTGTCCGCTTTGCTCTGAACCCACTCCAGTGTCGGAGGGTCGAGGCGTTCTCCCGCCATAAAGATGGTTTTCAGATTCGACAAGTCGTACTGTTTTAAGTGCTCACCTTCCGGGTCCTCTTTCTTAATCGCACGAAACGCCGTTGGTGCAGAGAACAACGCATCTACTTTATATTCATCACACACTCGCCAAAATGCGCCAGGATCCGGTGTTCGAACAGGCTTGCCTTCGAATAGGATGGTAGTGCAACCGTGAATCAGTGGAGCGTAAACAATGTAAGAGTGCCCGACTACCCAGCCCACATCAGATGCCGCCCAAAAGACGCCATCTTGAGGAATGTTATAGATTGCGCTCATGGAGTACTTCATCGCGACAGCATGACCACCGTTGTCACGCACAACGCCTTTCGGCTTACCTGTCGTACCCGATGTATAAAGTATGTAGAGCGGATCGGTTGCTAACACCGGAACACAACCATGTGGCAGCGCTTGGTTGTACTCTCGCTGCCAATCTAAGTCTCTTTCTTGGTTTAGCTCAGCGTCGCACTCTGGGCGTAGGAAAACAAACACTTTCTCAGGCTTCCAACGGCTGTCCATAATGGCTTTGTCTACCATTGGTTTGTATGGAATGACTTTGTTGATCTCAATCCCACACGACGCCGTCATGATGACTTTCGGCTCTGCATCTTCAATTCGTACAGCAAGTTCATTAGGTGCAAAACCACCGAATACAACGGAGTGAATCGCCCCCAAACGCGCACAGGCTAGCATCGCCATTGCGGCTTCTGGAATCATCGGCATGTAAATAACGACTCGATCGCCTTTTTCAACGCCTTGGGCAGACAGCATGCCGGCAATTTTTGCCACTTGGTCACGCAGGTCACTATAGGTATACGTTGTTTTATTGCCGGTTACTGGCGAGTCATAAATGAGTGCAGTATTATCACCGCGTCCTTGCTCGCAATGGTAATCTAATGCTAACCAGCACGTATTCATTACACCATCTGGAAACCAACGTTCTATGCCGTTTTCATCAGATTTCAAGATAGTTTTAGGAGATTCGAACCAATCGATATTCTCCGCTTGAGCGCGCCAAAAACTCTCCGGTTCATTCTTCGCCCATAAGTATTCTTTTTCGTATGAAGACATATTGCTTCCTCCAGTATGTCCTGACATTGCTCTCGTTCTACTCAAAGATCGCTCTTTTAATCCAAAGATCGTCTCTTTTAATCGAAGACATAGAAGGGTACACGCACAAATCCCTCCATCAGTATTCTCGCACTTCGGCTCATAATGGCTTTTTGCACCACCCAGCCCTGCTCAGTTTGCTTCGCTTGTGCCCCAACTTTTAACGTTCCTGACGGGTGACCAAAAGTCACGGACTCTTTTTCACCGCCACCAGCGGCTAAATTCACTAACGTTCCGGGCACACACGCGGCAGAAGCAATAGCAACGGCTGCTGTTCCCATCATTGCATGATGTAGCTTGCCCATCGACAGCGCGCGAACGAGCACATCAATATCCGACTCATTAACGGCTTTACCACTTGAAGACAGGTAACTTTTCGGTTTAGAAACAAACGCTATTTTCGGCGTATGTTGGCGTGTTTGAGCTTCTTCTAAATCAGAAATCAGGCCCATTTTTAACGCGCCATATGCGCGGATGGATTCGAACATCGCTAATGCTGTGTCATCGTTGTTGATATCGTCTTGCAGCTCGGTGCCCTGATATCCTATCGATTCAGCATCAATAAAAATGGTTGGTATGCCCGCGTTAATAAAGGTCGCGTTGAACGTACCCACATCCGGCACCACCAAATCATCAACTAAGTTACCCGTTGGGAACATACTTCCTTCGCCATCGGAAGGGTCAACAAAATCCACTTGAATCTCTGCAGCTGGAAACGTGACACCATCGAGTTCAAACTCTCCAGTTTCCTGGACAAAACCATTGACGATTGGCACATGAATCAAGATGGTTTTGCTGATGTTCACCTGCCAAACACGCACCGTCACAATGCCATTTTCTGGAATGCGATCTTGTGGGATCAGACCAGCATGAATGGCGAAAGGACCGACAGCGGCAGACAAGTTGCCGCAGTTACCGCTCCAATCGACGAATGGTTTGTCGATCGACACTTGGCCAAATAAGTAGTCAACATCGTGATCGGCTCTGCTGCTGCGCGAAACAATCACTGTTTTACTGGTGCTTGACGTCGCGCCCCCCATGCCATCAATTTGCTTCGCGTAAGGATCAGGGCTGCCAATAACGCGTAGCAACAGTTTGTCACGTGCGGCTCCAGCCACTTGCGCTTCTTGAGGTAAATCCTCTAGGTTGAAAAAGACACCTTTACTCGTGCCGCCACGCATGTACGTCGCGGGCACTTTTATTTGGCTTGTTTGATTCGGAGTATTATTTGACATACGCACTCCTTATTGTGCCAAGAAATCTTGCGCGAAACGCTGCAGAACACCGCCTGCGTTGTACACGTGAACTTCGTCAGCGGTATCTAAGCGACAAGTAACCGGAACATCGACTTTATCGCCGTTGGTGCGTGTGATAACCAGCGCTAAATCAGCGCCCGGCTTGATTTCTCCAACCACGTCGTAAAGTTCCGTACCATCCAGCTCTAGCGTATTGCGGTTAACGCCCGACTTGAATTGCAGTGGTAGTACGCCCATGCCAACCAAGTTAGTACGGTGAATACGCTCAAATCCTTCAGCAACAATGGCTTCTACGCCTGCCAGTCGAACGCCTTTTGCTGCCCAGTCACGGGATGACCCCTGACCGTAATCCGCGCCAGCCACCACGATCAATGGTTGTTTACGATTCATGTAGGTTTCAATCGCTTCCCACATACGAACCACCTGCCCTTCTGGCTCTACACGCGCCAGAGATCCCTGCACGACTTCACCGTTTTCCTTCACCATTTCATTGAACAACTTTGGATTAGCGAAGGTCGCGCGTTGCGCCGTTAAGTGGTCACCACGGTGAGTCGCGTAAGAGTTGAAATCTTCTTCTGGCACACCCATTTTCGCTAAGTATTCACCTGCTGCGCTGCTTCCAAGAATCGCGTTGGATGGTGATAAGTGATCAGTGGTGATGTTGTCGCCCAGAATCGCCAATGGACGCATACCAGACAATGTTCTTTCTCCCGCTAGCGCACCTTCCCAGTACGGTGGTCGGCGGATGTAGGTACTCATCGGACGCCAGTCGTACAGCGGGTTGGGATTTTGCTCTTGATCATTCAGCTTAAACATCTGAATGTAAACTTGCTTAAACTGCTCAGGTTTAACATGAGTACCGACAACTGCATCGATCTCTTCATCGCTTGGCCACAAATCATTTAAGTAAATTGGTTTGCCATGTTGGTCAGTGCCCAGTGCATCGCGCTCGATATCAAAACGAATGGTACCGGCCAGCGCATAAGCGACAACCAATGGTGGTGAAGCCAAGAAAGCTTGTTTGGCGTACGGATGGATTCGACCATCAAAGTTACGGTTACCAGAAAGCACCGCTGTCGCATATAAATCACGGTCGATGATCTCTTGTTGGATTTTTGGATCCAGCGCACCACTCATACCGTTACAAGTTGTACATGCGTAACCAACAATGCCAAAGCCAAGCTTCTCTAGCTCTGGTAATAAGCCCGCTTCTTCCAGATACAAGCGTGCAACTTTAGAACCCGGAGCAAAAGACGATTTCACCCACGGTTTACGTACAAGACCAAGTTCGTTGGCTTTCTTCGCCACAAGGCCAGCAGCAACCACGTTTCTTGGGTTACTGGTATTCGTACATGAGGTAATAGCAGCGATGATCACTGCACCATCTGGCAACTCGCCTTCTTTCTCTTCCCACACTCCAGAAATGCCGCGCTGTGCCAACTCAGAAGTTGGTAAACGACGATGAGGGTTTGACGGACCAGCCAAGTTACGGCTAACTGATGATAAATCGAACTCAAGTACGCGCTCGTAAACTGCGCTATCAAGATCGTCTGCCCAAAGACCGGTTTGTTTTGCGTAATTTTCTACTAAAGCAACTTGTTCTTCATCTCGACCAGTTAGTTTCAAGTAATTGATGGTCTGTTCATCAATATAAAACATGCCAGCTGTTGCGCCGTATTCTGGTGTCATGTTTGAAATCGTTGCGCGGTCTCCGATCGTTAGATCACGTGCGCCTTCTCCAAAGAATTCAAGATATGAAGATACCACACGCTCATTACGAAGAAACTCAGTAATCGCGAGGACAATATCCGTTGCGGTAATGCCCGGTTGACGTTTACCCGTCAGTTTGACACCGACAATATCTGGTAGACGCATCATTGATGGTCGGCCAAGCATGACGATTTCTGCTTCCAGACCACCGACACCTATCGCAATAACACCAAGAGCGTCTACGTGAGGCGTGTGACTGTCCGTACCCACACAGGTGTCAGGGTAGGCAATGCCCTGCTTTGCTTGTACCACAGGAGACATTTTTTCCAAGTTGATCTGGTGCATGATGCCATTCCCAGCTGGAATCACGCTGACGTTTTCAAACGCTGTTTTACACCACTCGATAAAGTGAAATCGGTCTTCATTACGGCGCTCTTCAATCGCGCGGTTTTTGTCGAAGGCATCAGGGTCAAAGCCCGCATGTTCAACCGCTAAAGAGTGGTCAACGATCAATTGTGTCTCAACCACTGGGTTCACTTTTGCAGGATCACCGCCCTGATCTGAAATGGCATCGCGCAGACCCGCTAAATCGACTAGAGCGGTCTGACCAAGAATGTCATGACAAACAACGCGTGCTGGATACCAAGGAAAATCAAGATCGCGTTTGCGTTCAATTAACTGTTTCAGGCTATCTGTCAATGTGTTCGGGTCACAGCGGCGGACCAGTTGCTCAGCTAGCACGCGAGAGGTATAAGGGAGTGTTTCATAGGCTCCAGGAGAAATGGCATTGACGGCTTCGCGTGCATCAAAATAATCCAGTTGAGTTCCCGGAAGCGGCTTACGATATTGGGTATTAATATTTGTGTTCATGGTTTGCTTCCATTCAGTCTTTACATCTTGCCTTCATCAAGGTTTTCCATTGCTCCAGAAACACAGTGATGAGAGGATCTCCTTCCTCTGTTAGAGAGAATGACAAAGGAAGGAGGTGGTCAACCAAAGCATATAATGCCCTCGTTGACCTTCGCGCTAGCGATTCTCGATAGGCACCCATTCTTGATGATCTGGGCCCGTATAATCGGCACTTGGGCGAATAATACGGTTATTGGCACGCTGTTCATAAACGTGTGCAGCCCAGCCCGTTAAACGACTCATCACAAAGATTGGGGTGAATAGTTTGGTTGGAATGTCCATGAAGTGGTAAGCCGATGCATGGAAGAAGTCCGCATTACAGAACAGACCTTTCTCTCGCTTCATCACTGATTCAACACGCTCAGAAACCGCATATAGATGTGTATCACCAACTTGCTTCGATAACTCTTTGGACCAGCGTTTTATTAAGGCGTTGCGAGGGTCACTTTCACGATAAATCGCATGACCAAAGCCCATGATCTTGTCTTTATTGGCTAGCATTTTCATGATGTTCGCTTCCGCCTCGTCGGGCGTTTGCCAATCTTCAATCATTTCCATCGCCGCTTCGTTCGCACCTCCGTGAAGTGGCCCACGAAGCGTACCGATTGCCGCCGTGATACAAGAATGAATGTCTGACAACGTTGATGCACAAACGCGTGCTGCGAATGTAGAAGCATTAAACTCATGTTCAGCATAAAGAATGAGCGAGCAATGCATCACTTGTTTGTGCAGCGCAGATGGCGCTTTGTCTGTAAGTAATCGCAAGAAGTAACCACCGATGCAATCTTCAGTCTGATCCTCGGTGTTGATACGCACGCCATCATGACTAAAGCGGTACCAGTAACAGATGATGGCAGGGAACAAGGCTAACATACGTTCGGTTGCTTTCAGTTGCTCCTCGAAGCTCATTTCCTGCTCTAGGTTACCCAATACAGAACAACCCGTGCGCATTACGTCCATTGGGTGTGCGCTTGCAGGAATCAACTCTAAAGCTTGTTTTAGCTCGGCTGGCAAACCTCTAAGGCTGAGTAGGTGTGTTTTGTACGCATCAAGTTCTTGTTGATTCGGCAAGTGACCGCGTAACAGAAGGTGAGCCACTTCTTCAAACTGTGCGTTGTTCGCAAGATCAGTAATATCGTATCCACGATAAGTTAGACCAGTTCCCGTTTTTCCGACAGTACATAAAGCTGTGCTTCCTGCGCTTTGACCACGAAGGCCTGCGCCACCTAATTCTGCTTTCTTTTCTGCAGTTTGAGACATTGTTTGAACTCCTTTTCTGTCTGACTTTTCCCTCTCTGGGGTGTTTTTAGCCAAACGAATTTCACGTTATTAGATGAGATAAATTCCGATTATCTTTTTCTTGGGCTTCCGTCTATTTTTACTTTTCCCCCACTATTTCCCTTCAGAGAATAACTGGTCAAGTTTGTCTTCGTAGTCGTGGTAATTCAGGTGCTGATATAACTCTTTACGTGTTTGCATCGAATCAACCAGTGCTTCCTGATTACCCACTTCTAGCAAATGTTTGTAGACCGTTTCAGCAGCTTTGTTCATGGCACGGAACGCACTTAATGGATAAAGCACCATGTCCACTTTTGCTTTCGCTAGCTCATCACAGCCATACAGCGGTGTCGCGCCAAATTCTGTAATATTCGCCAGAATAGGAACGTGCTTTCCGGTCGCTTGATCAAGCGCATTTGAGAACTGAAGGTACTGGTCCAGCTTGTTCATCGCTTCTGGGAAGATCATGTCTGCGCCAGCTTCCACACACGCAATCGCGCGCTCGATTGCGCTGTCCATGCCTTCAACAGCTAACGCGTCAGTACGAGCCATAATCACGAAACTTTCATCATTGCGTGCATCAACCGCGGCTTTTACACGATCAACCATCTCTTGCTGGCTGACTATTGCTTTGTTCGGACGATGACCACAACGTTTCTGTGCGACTTGGTCTTCCATGTGCACCGCTGCCGCGCCTGCTTTTTCCATCGCTTTGATCGTGCGAGCAATGTTAAATGCACCGCCAAAACCCGTGTCGATATCAACCAAAAGAGGCAAATCACATGCGTTAGTGATGCGGTCAACGTCAACCAAAACGTCGTTTAATGTTGTGATACCGAGATCCGGCAATCCGTATGAAGCATTTGCGATACCGCCACCAGACAAGTAAATCGCTTGGTGACCCAAGTTTTTTGCCATCATGGCGCAATACGGGTTTATAGTGCCGACAATTTGTAGTGGATTATTTTGTTCAATGGCGAGTCTGAATTTCGCTCCCGGTGTTAAGCTCATGACGAATTCCTTCTAGTCTTTGTCTAAACTTTCTGTATGTATAATTTGAGATTGGATGAGCTTTCGACTTCCTGATATGTGTCTTCTCATCAACATTTCTGCAAGCTCTTCATCGCGATTGCGAATGGCTTCCAAAATGAATTTGTGTTCGGTGAGCGCCTCATTCGGGCGAGATTGCGCACGTGGCGACTGGTAACGATACATCCGTAATAAGTGATAGAGTTCATCACACAGCAGAGATATTAACTTACTGTTTCTGCTCGCTTGGATGATGCGATAGTGAAAATCAAAGTCACCATGTTGATGGAAGTAAGACGCGCCTTCCATTTGGTCTATATGCTTGGAATGTGTCGACAATAGCATTTCCAAGCTTAAGAGCTCTTCTTGCGTAATGTGTCGCGCAGCTAACCTTGCCGCCATGCCTTCCAATGCTTCTCGAACGGCATAAAGTTCTATCAGCTTTTCCGGAGAAAAAGTGGTCACTCTAGCCCCAACATGAGGAATTCGCTCGATGAGCCCTAGCCCCTCTAAGCGCATCAATGCTTCACGCAAAGGCCCACGACTGACTTGATATTTCTTTGCTAGCTCAGGCTCTGATATCTTATGGCCAGGCTTCACGTCGCCATTAACAATGACTTCAATCAGTGTTTCGGTCAGTGTTTCGGATTTGGTGTGTTCTTTCTCAGAACCCAGCACTTTATAACGAGCTTTCAACTCAGAGTTCATATTCAGATACTCTTGTTACCGACATCGAAATGTCTACAATTTCTTAACCTGAATATAAAGTAGTCGATCAAAGTGTCGACAATCAAGTAAATTGTCGACAATTTAGACTAAGGTCGTAATTTAAATGGGCATAAAATGCCCATTAAGTGCCATTTTTAGCAGAAATAAAGAATAGTGAGTTCATATTGTCGACAACTTATAAACCTTTAAGCTTATGATCTAAAGACTAAAAGCTCAGCTGTCGAACAATAATCGGATAAAAACTATTCTTTAGGTACAAATTGATCAAAGACTTGTTGCGAAGTCATCTTTTGTGAAGCGGAATTGAGGTCATAATAAGCTGGCTTTTCATCGGTAAAAATCTCTAAAGTGAGTTTGAAATCTGGGTTATCGAACAAACCAGCGGAAAGAATGTACTCACCTGTCGGCAACAAATGGTAGAAAAGGTTTGTACCACACTCACCGCAAAACCCCCTCACTCCCCAGTCTGACGACTGATAACGTTTAGGTTCGCCACCTTTAAACGTCACGTTAGGCCTACAATGCACCGCATGAAGTGCGCCACTCGACCATTTTCGACACATAGAGCAATGGCACAGGCTAACCTCATTTTTAACCTCAGCGATGACTTCAATTGCGCCGCACAAACACGTCCCTTTCATTCTCTTTTCCTCGTTCATTTTCCGTCATTTTATTATGGCCTACCAAAGCGTAAAGCCGCGTGACCTAACACCAACTTCTCGCCGTGAACTTTATGAACAAAATAACCGAAATGCTCAATATTCTCTTTATATCTCTTTTACAGACAGATATTTAA
>NZ_WXWS01000439.1:0-11853 GCF_009904715.1 Vibrio sp. V42_P2S4T144
CTTGGTCAAAAATTTAAAATGGCTACGTAGCTCAGCTGGTTAGAGCACATCACTCATAATGATGGGGTCACAGGTTCGAATCCCGTCGTAGCCACCATTGATTAGATTGCTAGCATAAGCTATCAGTCACGTAGATTTAAGATGCGGAAGTGGCGGAATTGGTAGACGCACCAGATTTAGGTTCTGGCGCCGCAAGGTGTGAGAGTTCAAGTCTCTCCTTCCGCACCATCTTAAATTAATCTACACTATCAGAATACGCGGAAGTGGCGGAATTGGTAGACGCACCAGATTTAGGTTCTGGCGCCGTAAGGTGTGAGAGTTCAAGTCTCTCCTTCCGCACCATTCTTTCTCTCGATAAGAGAGGTTAAGTAGTCTTTGACTATTTATGCTGTAGGGCTATCGCCAAGCGGTAAGGCAGCGGCTTTTGATGCCGCCATTCCCTGGTTCGAATCCAGGTAGCCCTGCCATATACAACGATATTGAGATTTTACCAATTATCTTGATATCTACAGATTAAGTTGCGGAAGTGGCGGAATTGGTAGACGCACCAGATTTAGGTTCTGGCGCCGCAAGGGGTGAGAGTTCAAGTCTCTCCTTCCGCACCATTATCGGAAAACCCAGCATGACTTTGCTGGGTTTTTTCTTTTTTTTGGTTCTGGACTCGGGAAATCATTAGATTTGCCGAATTAAAAAAGCGAGCTCATGGCTCGCTTTTTTTCTATCTGTGATTTGAGTAGCTTACTACATACCTAACGCGTATTTCAGTACTTGAGCCTTAATTGGCCCTGAGTTTTCAGCAAGCTTCAATGCAGCATTACGTACGAACTTCAATGGCCCAAGATCGTTGCTAAAACCTTTATAGAAAAAGTCCATGCCCGTCTGCATGAGTAAGTTGTCAGGTCGACGTGCGCGTTCGTATTTCGCGAGTAAGGTATCTTCCAGCTTTTCTTGGTGTTCTGTTACCGAAAGGAGAACGTCTACATCTTTGAAGCCTAAGTTTACCCCTTGCCCTGCAAGCGGATTGATCGTATGAGCAGAGTCACCCACTAACACGCAATTTTTGCTTGAGTAGCTTTGCGCATGACGACGAGTGAGTGGGAATGAGCCAAACTGTAAAACTTCAATATCGCCTAATTCAGCAGGGAAATGACGTAAGATTTCTTCCCTTAGTTGAGGTTTACCCATCGCACACAGTTGTTTAATACGTTTAGGCGAGTCATACCAAACCAAAGAACCTTGGCCTACTACTTGACCATCGTCGTTACTCAAAGAGCACAGAGGTAAAAATGAACGTGGGCCTGAAGGTGTAAATTGTTGCCAAGTGATATCTTGCTGTGGCAATTCTGTTTTCACGTTAATCAACATGCAGTGTTGTCGGTAGTCCCACGCAGTTACACCAATTCCAGCCAATTGACGAACTTTAGAGTTTGCACCATCAGCACCAATCACCCAGTTAGCTTCAAACTGCTCCCCACTTTCTAGTGTCACAAGGTTTACATCTGCAAACTCAATGGCTTTTAATCGCTCAGGACACATCACGGTTAGATTTTCATACTGAGAGAAGACTTGCCAAAGACCTAATTGGATTAGGCGATTTTCAACGATGTAACCTAGCTGATCCAATGACAATTCATCAGAGTGAAAACGAGTACGGCACTCTGGGTGCTCCCAAGTTTCTAAGCGACGATAAGGACAAACTCGCATGCTCTTGATCTCTGACCATGCTCCGAGTGAATCAAGTAACTCCACCGACTGGTGCGAGATTGCAGATACACGAATATCCATCGCCTGAGCGGCATCAAAAACTTTAGGTTTTGTACCTTCAACCAAGACAACGCTTCTGCCCTGCTTGGCAAATCCAACAGCGACGGCTGCCCCAACCATACCGCCACCGATCACGGCGATGTCATACTTGTTCATTTTTCACTCTTCATCGTGCTGATTAATTGGCGTTTTTTATTGTACTTTCCATGGCTATTTTTACAAAATTGTTTAACAAAAAACCTTGTTCTGCATAGGGCGAAAAACTAGATTTCATCAGGCTTTGCAGAGAATTAGCTAGATCACTAGTCAGGTGCTTTTTAAAGCAGTACAATACGCCGCTTACCGCCGTGATGGCGGCTATAATTTGAGCAATAGCTCTCCGATTTAAGTACAACTGAACGAGCGAAAGTGAGATGAGTAAGAAACTGCTAATTAAAACCTGGGGCTGCCAGATGAACGAATACGATTCATCAAAAATGGCCGACCTGCTTAATGCTGCAAACGGCTACGAGCTGACGGAAGAGCCAGAGGAAGCAGACGTACTTCTACTTAACACCTGTTCGATCCGTGAAAAAGCGCAAGAGAAAGTTTTCCACCAGTTAGGCCGCTGGAAAACACTAAAAGATAAAAAACCTGGCGTAGTTATCGGTGTAGGTGGTTGTGTAGCAACGCAAGAAGGTGACCATATTCGTGAACGTGCACCATACGTTGACGTTATTTTTGGCCCACAAACTTTGCACCGCCTACCTGAGATGATCAAACAATCTCAGTCCGATGATGCACCAGTTATGGACATTTCGTTCCCAGAGATCGAAAAATTCGACCGCCTACCTGAACCTCGCGCTGAAGGTGCGACAGCATTCGTTTCTATTATGGAAGGCTGCTCTAAGTACTGTACTTACTGTGTCGTACCGTACACTCGTGGTGAAGAAGTAAGCCGTCCAATGGATGACGTACTGTTCGAAATCGCCCAACTTGCTGAACAAGGCGTACGTGAAGTAAACCTTCTGGGTCAAAACGTAAACGCGTACCGTGGTCCTATGCACGATGGTGAGATCTGTTCATTTGCAGAACTGCTTCGTTTGGTTGCGTCTATCGATGGTATCGACCGTATTCGTTTCACGACGAGCCACCCGTTAGAATTCACAGACGACATCATCGCAGTATACGAAGATACGCCAGAACTTGTGAGCTTCCTGCACTTACCTGTGCAAAGTGGTAGTGACCGTATCCTAACGATGATGAAACGCCCTCACACCGCTATCGAATACAAATCGATCATCCGTAAACTGCGTAAAGCTCGTCCTGATATCCAAATCAGTTCAGACTTTATTGTTGGTTTCCCTGGTGAGACAGACAAAGACTTCCAAGACACCATGAAGCTAATCAAAGATGTAGACTTTGACATGAGCTTCAGCTTTATTTTCTCTCCACGTCCAGGTACGCCAGCAGCGGATTACCCTTGTGATGTGTCAGAACAAGTGAAGAAAGAGCGCCTTTACGAACTACAGCAAACTATCAATGCTCAAGCGATGCGTTACTCTCGCTTAATGCTTGGCACAGAACAACGTGTTCTAGTTGAAGGTCCTTCGAAGAAAAACCTAATGGAACTACGCGCTCGTACAGAAAACAACCGTGTAGTAAACTTTGAAGGTAGTGCAGACCTAATTGGTCAGTTCGTTGATGTGAAGATCGTAGACGTATTTGCAAACTCACTGCGTGGTGAGCTAGTACGTACTGAAAAAGACATGGATCTTCGTAGTGTGATTTCCCCAACGCAGATGATGGCGAAAACACGTCGCGAAGATGAGCTGGGTGTAGCTACTTTTACGCCGTAAGCTCGTATAAATAGCCATAGAGAGCCTGGTCGTTATCAGGCTCTCACTAAGTGGCAAAAAATGAGAGGCAACATTGAGCAATAAAATCGTAACTCTAGAAATTAACCTAGAACCTTCAGACAACCGCCGACTAGCTAGCCTGTGCGGTCCATTCGATGACAACATCAAGCATTTAGAACGTCGTCTAGGCGTTGAAATTAACCACCGTAGTGACCACTTTACGATTGTCGGTAAACCTCATACCGCATCAGCTGCGCTGGATATCCTGAAAACTCTATATGTTGATACCGCACCTGTACGAGGTGAGATCCCAGATATTGAGCCTGAGCAAATCCATCTAGCGATCAAAGAGTCTGGTGTTCTTGAGCAGAATACTGAGTCTAATATCGAGCATGGTAAAGAAGTCTTCGTCAAAACCAAGAAAGGTGTGATCAAACCACGTACGCCAAACCAAGCGCAGTACTTGGTTAACATGGTCACGCATGATATTTCTTTTGGTATTGGCCCGGCTGGTACAGGTAAAACCTACCTTGCTGTAGCAGCAGCTGTTGACGCACTAGAGCGCCAAGAGATCCGCCGTATTCTACTTACTCGTCCAGCGGTTGAAGCTGGTGAGAAATTGGGCTTCCTACCTGGTGATTTAAGCCAGAAAGTCGACCCATACCTACGTCCGCTATACGACGCCCTATTTGAAATGCTGGGCTTTGAGCGCGTAGAGAAGCTGATTGAACGTAACGTGATTGAGGTTGCCCCTCTTGCTTACATGCGTGGTCGTACTCTAAACGACGCCTTTATCATTCTTGATGAGAGTCAGAACACCACAGTTGAACAGATGAAGATGTTCCTAACGCGTATTGGTTTTAACTCTCGCGCGGTTATCACTGGTGATGTCACGCAGATTGACTTACCTCGTGGTGCGAAATCGGGTCTTCGTCATGCTATTGAAGTACTAAGCGAAGTTGACGACATCAGCTTTAACTTCTTCTTAGCCGACGACGTTGTACGTCACCCTGTGGTTGCTCGTATCGTTAACGCGTACGAGAAGTGGGAAGCACAAGACCAGAAAGAGCGTAAAGAGTTCGAGAAACGCCGTCGTGAAGAACGCGATGCGAAGTTACTAGAAGCAGCAAAAGCCGAACTGAATGCACAAGTTGCTTCAACTAAGGAATAATCATGGCGATCGAACTTGATCTGCAACTGGCAGTCGAAAATGAAGAAGGTCTGCCTTCGCAGCAAGATTTCCAATTGTGGCTAGATAAGACAATTCCGCTCTTCCAGCCACAAGCCGAAGTCACCATTCGTATTGTTGATGAACAAGAAAGTCATACGCTCAACCATGAGTATCGCGGCAAAGATAAACCAACTAATGTGTTGTCGTTTCCATTTGAAGCACCTCCTGGTATGGAAATAGATTTACTTGGTGATTTGATTATTTGCCGCCAAGTTGTTGAAAAAGAGGCGGTTGAACAGAGCAAGCCTCTGCTAGCACATTGGGCGCATATGGTTGTACATGGCAGCTTGCATCTGCTAGGTTATGATCATATAGAGGATGACGAAGCCGAAGAGATGGAGTCCCTCGAAACCGAAATCATGCAAGGTATGGGTTATGAAGATCCTTACATTGCTGAAAAAGAGTAGCTATTGGCCACTCGACAGGGAAAGGCGAACCACCTAAATGACTCTCGTGTTCGCCTCTCTATGTGTGCTATCACACTTCTGATAGCGTTACTTAATTGAGAAACAATGAACGAAGATAATTCTCCCTCTTCTAACGAAGATAAGAAAGAAAAGGCAGAAGGTCCGAGTAGAAAGTCCTTCTTTGAACGTCTAGGTCAACTATTTCAGGGCGAACCAAAAGATCGCCAAGAGCTTGTGGATGTTATCCGCGACTCTGAAGTTAACGACCTGATTGACCATGACACTCGCGATATGCTTGAAGGTGTTATGGAAATCTCCGAAATGCGTGTGCGTGACATTATGATCCCGCGTTCGCAAATGGTTACCGTTGAGCGTACTCACGACCTTGATACCTTGGTTGCTTTGATTACCGATGCTCAACACTCTCGCTACCCTGTGATCAGCGAAGATAAAGACCATGTGGAAGGCATACTTCTAGCGAAGGACTTACTTAAATACTTAGGCTCAGGCAGTAATCCATTTGATATCGAAGAAGTCATTCGACCAGCGGTTGTAGTACCGGAAAGTAAACGCGTTGATCGACTGCTGAAAGAATTCCGTGAAGAACGTTATCATATGGCCATTGTTGTCGATGAATTCGGTGGTGTTTCTGGTCTTGTGACCATTGAAGATATCCTTGAGGAAATCGTCGGGGATATTGAAGATGAATTCGATGAAAGTGAAGAGACGGACATTCGTAAACTAAGCAAGCATACGTTTGCTGTCAGAGCGCTGACAACCATCGAAGAGTTTAATGAGACATTCGGAACCAACTTCAGCGATGAGGAAGTTGATACCGTTGGTGGTATGGTCATGACTGCCTTTGGTCACTTACCTTCTCGTGGTGAACTGGTTGAAATTGAAGGCTACAACTTCAAAGTCACCGCTGCCGATAACCGTCGTGTCATTCAACTCCAAGTGACGATCCCAGACGAAGAAACCCTGGTTGAAGCCACTCAAGAGTAACGCGATACCCATTGGGAATCTCAGAAATTACAATGATGAATGAACTCTTTCATCGCCTTAAGCGGCCCTTAGTGGCCGCTTTTGTTGGCGCCTCTACTACACTCGCTTTCGCTCCTTACCAGCTGTGGCCTATTGCCATTCTTAGCCCAGCAATTCTACTGATTCTTCTTGCTAACCAAACTCCGAAACGCGCACTATGGATTGGTTATGCTTGGGGGTTAGGTCAATTTGCAACTGGCGTTAGCTGGGTTTACGTCAGTATCTCAGATTTTGGCGGTATGCCGCTCATTGCCAATTTATTTTTAATGGGCTTACTTGTTGCCTACTTGGCTGTTTATTCAGGCTTATTTGCTTGGCTCAACAACAAGCTGTTTCCTCAATTTACGCTCACAAAAGCACTTCTCGCTGCACCTGCTTTATGGCTGATCAGTGATTGGTTGCGTGGTTGGGTGATGACCGGCTTCCCTTGGTTATGGCTAGGCTATAGCCAGATAGATGCTCCACTCGCAAGCTTTGCACCAATTGGCGGCGTAGAACTGCTTACTCTATTTATCCTTATCAGCGCAGGGGCGTTAGCCTATGCATGGATTCATAAGCAGTGGCTGATGGTGATTATCCCTGCGGTACTACTCAGTACTGGCTTTGGGATTCGCAACTACGATTGGGTAACACCCCGACCAGAAGACACGACTAAGCTCGCACTAATTCAAGGTAACGTAGACCAAAACCTAAAGTGGCTACCAAGTCAACGCTGGCCAACCATCATGAAGTACGCTGACTTAACTCGTGAAAACTGGGATGCTGACATTATCGTTTGGCCAGAAGCAGCAATTCCCGCTTTTGAAATTGAAGTGCCTTCATTTTTGAGCAATATCGACAGCGCTGCAAAAATGAATAACAGCGCAATCATCACCGGTGTCGTCAACCAAGCTGAAGATCGACAGTTCTACAACAGTATTCTGTCCCTCGGCATCACACCATACGGTGACTACAGCTTCGATTTAAGCGAACGTTACCATAAGCATCACCTACTACCGTTTGGTGAGTTTGTACCATTTGAAGATATTTTGCGCCCATTAGCGCCATTCTTTAACCTACCGATGTCATCGTTTAGCCGTGGGGCTTTTGTGCAGCCAAACATCGTTGCGAATGGCATGCACATGGCACCAGCGCTTTGCTATGAGATCATCTTTAATGAGCAAGTGCGTCAAAATGTGACTGACGAAACAGACTTCATTCTAACGCTTTCAAACGATGCATGGTTTGGTCACTCTATCGGCCCTCTTCAGCATATGGAGATCGCCCGTATGCGTGCCTTAGAGTTAGGTAAACCGCTCATCCGCTCGACTAACAACGGATTAACAGCGGTAACCGATCACAAAGGTAAAATCGTTGAGCAAGTACCGCAGTTTGAAACTGCAGTACTGCGCGCAGAGCTCACCCCAACCGATGGGAAAACGCCATATCGAATCGTTGGTACTTGGCCATTGTATATTTGGGTAGGGTTAAGTTTAACTCTGGCTTTCGGTTTAAGAAGAAAACAGAGCTGATAACAGCTTGAAAGTAGAAAAGACAAAAAAGAGGCGACTAAGCCTCTTTTTTATTCATAGCATTATACTGTCGTTACGCGCCATTTATGGCTTTAATGACTGACGAGTAAAGCCTTTGTGACCACATTTAATACACGGAATGATTACAGTTGGGTGGTTATACGTTGTCTTGTGACCACACTCATCACAGACTAAAGTGCCTAAGCCTATCACCTCTCCTGCTTCATATAGCCCTTGATGCTCTAAGTCATCGAACAACTCAACCCACTCAACTTTAGTTCGGTCAGTAATCTCTAACAGCCCTTGCCATATCGAGTCCGCAATCGTTAAGTAAAACGGGCCGCTTTTGCTATCCTCGTAACTCTCTGAAAACTCTTTTAAGTCTGCTTTAAGGTACGCTTTGATTAAAGCCAATTCATCTTTGGTCAAGTCATTAGCAGCATCCACCACTTTGCCCGACGTCTCAATCGCTTTGTTAACTTCTTCCGGACTGTGCTTCAAGGTTTCAATCACATCCTCGAGCATTTCCTCATAACCTGTTTTACGTTTAGGCATAACTGACCTCCATCTTTCTCCTACCTGCGTCACTTAAGGGCGCATGGGTACAGATTGGCTATTGTTGTGATCCCTAGCTTTAGGTATTCTATGACGATCTATTTAAGTCTGTTCTAACCGAACTCACAAATTCCAAGATAACGGATACCATCGATGCAAGAACAATACAACCCACAAGATATTGAACAAAAAGTTCAAAAGCACTGGGATGACAACAAAACCTTTGTTGTAAGTGAAGACCCAAATAAAGAAAAATTCTACTGTCTGTCCATGTTCCCATACCCAAGTGGTCGACTGCACATGGGTCACGTGCGCAACTACACTATCGGTGATGTAGTATCTCGTTTCCAACGCCTACAAGGCAAAAACGTGATGCAACCAATCGGTTGGGACGCATTCGGTCTACCTGCAGAAAACGCAGCAGTAAAAAACAAAACTGCGCCAGCACCTTGGACTTACGAAAACATCGAATACATGAAGAACCAACTTAAGCTTCTAGGCTTTGGTTACGATTGGAACCGTGAATTCGCAACATGTACACCGGAGTACTACCGCTGGGAACAAGAGTTCTTCACTAAACTTTACGAGAAAGGTTTAGTTTACAAAAAGACTTCTTCTGTTAACTGGTGTCCTAACGACCAAACTGTTCTTGCAAACGAGCAGGTTGAAGACGGTTGTTGCTGGCGTTGTGATACGCCTGTAGAGCAAAAAGAAATCCCTCAATGGTTCATCAAAATCACTGAATACGCTCAAGAGCTACTAGACGACCTAGATAAGCTTGAAGGTTGGCCTGAAATGGTAAAAACCATGCAGCGCAACTGGATTGGTCGTTCTGAAGGTGTTGAACTGAAGTTTGAAGTTAAGGGGCAACAAGACCTAGAAGTTTACACAACACGTCCAGATACGCTAATGGGTGTGACTTACGTGGGTATCGCAGCTGGTCACCCTCTTGCAGCTCTTGCAGCAGAGAACAATCCAGAGCTTGCAGCGTTTATCGACGAATGTAAGAACAACAAGGTTGCAGAAGCTGAGCTAGCGACAATGGAGAAGAAAGGTATGGCGACTGGCCTTACTGCTATTCATCCATTGAACGGCCGCGAAGTACCAGTATACGTAGCAAACTTCGTACTGATGGACTACGGTACAGGCGCGGTAATGGCTGTACCTGCGCACGACCAACGTGACTACGAGTTCGCAACGAAGTACGGTCTAGACATCGTGCCAGTTATCAAGCCTGCTGATGGCAGCGAGCTAGACATCTCTGAAGCGGCATACACAGAGAAAGGTGTACTGTTCGATTCAGGTGAATTCGATGGCCTAGAATTCCAAGCGGCGTTCGATGCAATTGCAGCGAAGCTAGAAGCAGAGGGCAAAGGCACTAAGACTGTAAACTTCCGTCTACGCGACTGGGGTGTATCTCGTCAACGTTACTGGGGCGCACCAATCCCAATGGTAACGACTGAAGACGGTGAAGTTCACCCAGTACCTGCTGACCAACTACCAGTGATTCTTCCAGAAGACGTGGTAATGGACGGCGTAACGAGCCCAATCAAAGCAGACAAAGAGTGGGCGAAGACAACCTTTAACGGCGAACCTGCTCTACGTGAGACAGATACGTTCGATACGTTCATGGAATCTTCTTGGTACTACGCGCGTTACTGTTCACCACAAGCGGACGACATCCTAGACCCAGAAAAAGCAAACTACTGGCTACCAGTAGATCAGTACATCGGTGGTATCGAGCACGCTTGTATGCACCTACTGTACTCACGCTTCTTCCACAAACTACTGCGCGATGCGGGTTACGTAACGTCTGACGAACCGTTCAAGCAACTACTGTGTCAAGGCATGGTACTGGCTGATGCGTTCTACTTCGAGAACGAGAAAGGCGGCAAAGAGTGGGTAGCTCCAACAGACGTAGCCGTTGAACGTGATGGTAAAGGCCGCATTACTTCTGCTAAAGACACTGAAGGTCGTGATGTAACGCACTCAGGCATGATCAAGATGTCTAAGTCTAAGAACAACGGTATCGACCCTCAAGAAATGGTAGACAAGTACGGCGCTGACACAGTACGTCTATTCATGATGTTCGCGTCTCCAGCGGACATGACACTTGAATGGCAAGAGTCTGGCGTAGAAGGTGCGAACCGCTTCCTAAAACGTGTTTGGAAACTAGTGAAAGAGCACACAGCGAAAGGCGCAGCAGAAGCAGTAGATACCGCAGCGCTTTCTGGTGATCAAAAAGCACTTCGCCGCGACGTTCACAAAACTATCGCGAAAGTGACGGACGATATCGCTCGTCGTCAAACATTCAACACCGCGATCGCAGCGATCATGGAGCTGATGAACAAACTAGCGAAAGCGCCTCAAGAATCTGCGCAAGATCGTGCAATCCTTGACGAAGCACTGAAAGCTATTGTTGTCATGCTTTACCCTATCACTCCGCATATCTCATACGAGCTATGGGCAGCACTAGGTGAAACAGACATTGATAACGCGGCATGGCCGACGTTTGACGAAAAAGCGCTAGTTGAAGACGAAAAAACCATCGTTGTTCAAGTTAACGGTAAGCTACGTGCGAAGCTAACAGTCCCAGCGGATATCTCTAAAGACGATATCGAACAGCTTGGTCTAAACGACGAAAACGTGGTTAAGTTCACTGATGGCCTGACTATTCGTAAAGTCATTTACGTTCCAGGTAAACTGCTGAACATCGTTGCAAACTAATCACAGCTTACAATTTGTCTCAGTTTAGCGAACTTATTTGTTAACCAAGAGTCATTAAACAGGGTAGTTCGCTACCCTGTTTATTTACCTCAAACCATTCACATGAGTGGTTTAAGGTAAATAACCCCTTCAATTTAGGATGAATACAATCAATGCGCTTTTTCTCTTTGATTAAACTACCAGTGGTATTGGTATTAGCGGGGCTTCTTTCTGCCTGTGGTTTTCACCTTCGCGGCGAGTATTCCGTACCGGAAGAGCTGCACACTATGTCTTTCTCCAGCTACGATGAATACAGTGAATTAACTCGCTATGTACGCTCTCAACTCGAACTGAACAAAGTTGAACTTGTTCAACCATCATCGACGGTACCCAACCTTCATTTGACGGAAGCGACAATCGATGAGCGTACACTATCGCTTTATCAAAATAGCCGTGCAGCAGAAAAAGAGCTGACATACGTAGTAAAATACCGTGTGACAATTCCTGGCTATGGTTCTAAAAACTTTACGACAACAGTAAACCGCAACTACCTAGACAACCCGTTGACCGCACTTGCAAAATCTGTTGAGCGTGACGTAATTGAAGACGAGATGCGCTTGCAAGCTGCAAAACAGATGATGCGCCAGTTGGGCCGTATTCGTGCCGAATATGAAGCAGGACAAATCTCTGAGCCAGCGAACAAAAACTCTTAGTCACTATGCGAATTTATGCCGATAAGCTAACGGATCATTTAACTAAACAAGTTAAACAGGTTTACTTAATCTTTGGTAATGAGC
>NZ_WXWS01000516.1:0-11787 GCF_009904715.1 Vibrio sp. V42_P2S4T144
GGCATATTGTTATTCTAAATTGTTCTTAATTAATCTGATGTTGCAGTGTTTGAATAGAAATTGAAAACTGATGTTTGAGGTGATGAAAATCAATCTTACCCTCTAACTTGTTAGAAGAGCTGTATTGAATCTTAATGATCTTTTCACCGTCGCTATCAAAGATGGCGCGAGAATTATTTTTATCAATAATTCGCCACCTTACCTCATTTAACGACCCTTCCCAAGCGGAACTCGGCCAGAGCGTGATCATCAGGTTAAATAATACCTGTTCTGGCTGCGGTAGCGAACCTTGTAAACCGTTGAGCACTTCGGTTTGAATTTGTTCTCCATCGTAAGACAGTGAGAGTACTCTCGTCCCCCAGGATGAGAAGCCTGCCAGCACCACTTCGTTGTTGATCACTTGCAGTTGTACCGGAAGTTGCTCAGATTTGGTTTTACCATCTATTGCCCAAGAAGCCGTAATTAACTGACTGGCAGACAACTGATAGCCCAAGCTTGCGGGAGTGGGCAAGCTAACTTGGGTGTGCTCGGCAATGTCGACCTGAGGCGTCGATTGGTGAGGGACCAAGCTGCATGCACTTAAAAACAGGCTCAGTGCGAATAACGTCGCGCAGCGAAAGGCGTGATTGAAAATCATGACGTCGTTTCCTCTGTTTTAATTGCAATCGGAGAGAGCAGCCAAGCGACAAAAATACCACTTAACACCGTAATGCCAAAACTGTGAATCGCGTGAGTTTGGCTGAGTGACAGCAATCCAAATGACAACACAGTGGTCATTGCCGAAAGGGTGATCGCCAATAGTGTGCTCACACTGCGGGCTTTCTCGGCAAAGAACAGAGTGTAATCGATCCCTATACCAAGAATGAGCACCAAGCCAAGCAAGTTGAACAGGTTTAATGTTGTTCCCATCGCGACAGCAGTTGCAAGACCGCAGGCGCAAGCAATCAATGATGGCAGTAAAACTCGGCAACTGTGTTGCAGACCGTACCGCTTGATTAATACCAGAAAGATCACAGCACTGGCGGCTGCCAATAGCTCCATGATTTTGATTCGGTATTCACCAAATAGGGTGGATATTTCTTCAGCTTTGTTTAGGTAGACAACATCAGACTGTGATTTGGCAAATGCCTTAACAACAGCGGAGTCTTGCAATTGGTTTAACACCACTACCGTTGCCGATTTTTCTTTAATTTTACCCAAATGAAGAAAACGTACAGGCGCTGATACCGGGTTTTGCAAGTACTGTTCAACCGTAACAGGGATAAAGTCGGCGTCCATTTTGGGCTTTTTACTTAAGCCCAGCCCGGAAGTAAGTGGGCTGGATTGTGTCGCGTAAAGATCGCGAATCAATTGATAGTCTTGTTGCTGACGTTCCACTGAGCTCAAGTAGCGGCTCAGGCTCTGGTAGCTTTCGATGGTGCTGTCCGCTTTCCACGCTTCTAATGTTGGCGTCAAAGACTCCAGCTTTTTCATTAGGTTTTCGTCATCGTCGGCGGTAACGACCAACATTTGCTGTGAAGATTGCATGCCACTGAGCGTCGTAATCAAGGTTTCTTGCTGCTTGAGATCGTTCGGCATCGTTTGCAGTAGACGAATGTCGTCATCGTAGTTCAATTGCAGCAAGAAAAAGCCACTCGCAACCACACATAACATCGGCAATCCGACTTTAATTCGAGGTTGATTCCAAAGCGTTAACCATTTCGCCAACAGTGATTGTCCCGGTAAAGTCGAAATGGTGCGCGATGGGTTACGAGCCAGTATCGGATACCAAGCCACCACGGTGATGTAAGCGGCAATCAGACCAATGGATGAAAACAGCGCAAGCTGCTGCAAACCAGGAAACGGTGCCACTAACATGCCCAAATAGCCGATCAAACTGGTGATTAAGCCCAGTGTGATCGCTATGAAAATATGCTTTAACCCTTGCTCGCTATCCCATTCATTTCCCGCCGCAAGACGTTCCGTTAGGTAGTGGAATGCGTAGTCGATAGACACACCGATTAAACTTGCGCCAAACACTAAGCTGAACAGATGGACTTTTCCAAAAATCCACGTCGTAACGGACAACGCAACGAGCAGACCAATGGTGATGGAAAGCAGTGCTAGGGACAGCGGCATCACACTCCGAAAGACCAGCAAGAACAATGCAATGATACCGAGTAGAGAGAATACACCGATGGTGCTGATCTCCGATTTTGCACTTTGCGTACCAAAGTCAGCGTAAAATAGAACGCCAGTATGTGCGACTTCAGCGCCATATTTCTGCGCGACGCCTTGTTCTAGCGCTTGAATATCAGGGACTGCAAGTTGCCCAGTTAGGCTATAAGGCGAGTCTTTTAGCTCGGCAGTAATAAGCAAGTATTGAGCACCGTCTTTTTCGACGGACAGATAGCCGTTATCCAATCGGAAAGAGGACGATTGCTGGGTAACTTGGCTCAAATAATCACGAAATAGCAAGAAAGGATCATTTTGTAACTCTTGCCCGGTCACTCCAGAAAACGGGTTGTACAGCGACTGAATCACATGCTGCACTTGCTGTTCTGGATTTTGGCTTAAACGCTCTCGTTGTTCAGGCGTCAGCAATTGGAAGCGGTGCTTAAAGTAGTAACTCGCCCAAGCTTGCTGCTCTTGAGGTGAGATTTTTCCCACCACATCGCGAAAATGATTACTCTGACGCAAACCCTTATCAAATTCAGCGGCTGCTGCAAAAAGGGCATTTTTGTCCGGCGCTGTGATCACGAAAATGACTTTGTCGCTCATACTTGCCGAGACCGACTCAAAGGCTTGCTCAGCCACCGGGTTTTGTTGGTTCTTCGGCAACAGTTTTAAAATGTTGGTCTCAATCGGAGATTCTGCACTCCAAACCCATTGTTTGAGTAGCAACGAGCCCGCTAAAACAACGAGATTGAGCCAAACCAGAGCAAAGGTGTGAGTGCCAAGACTGAGTTTAGAAACGGAATTGAGCGTCTTCGGCATCCGTGAGTTCCTGAGGTAGAGAGGTCTGGTTTGTAAACGTGATTTCGGTCTTATCGCCGCGCAGCTCTTGCAGGGTTAGGCGATCAATATGCGTTTTACCGGAAAGGGTGATGGCTTTAAACACCGCATTTAATGGTGACTGTTTGGGCACTAAAACGAGCTGCCACTGATTGTTCTCAACTGAAAAATCGAGTGTGAATTGTTCTTGCAGTGCAGAAGTATCCCCGTGGAACACGGATAAAAACACATGACTAAAGTAGAACGCCATTGGGTTTTCTTGTGCAGAGATCGTTTTCGGTGCTTGGTCGGCAAAAGTTTGACGAAGTTTGTTTTCCGTCAATACCAAATTGACTGCGAAAGGTTCTGTTTGTTGCCACAACAAGCCATGTGTTTTGCTCAGTGTGAACTGACCTTTAGAGGTTAGAGGTTGACTGAACATTTCCAGATGACGCTGCTGCGTAAAATCTCCGCGCACGATTTCATGCTGAGACAACTGCTGTTGAAGCGACGCCAAATCTGTTACGTTTGCTGTCGGTGTGGCCAGTGCTGGAACAGAAAATATCAACAAAAAAGAGAGTAACCACTTTTGCATTAGTTCAGGCTCCCATGGTTGTGCCATTGCTCTACTTTATCTAAAAAGATTGCCGGAGAAACAAAGCACATCTCTTGCTTTTCAATGGATACAGCGACTTGCGTTGTATGCGCTTTGCACATACGTTGATTCGTTTCGGCGTCGTAAATCACGTAATCCACACGTAAGCGGTTTTCCCACTCAGTGAGTTGCGCGGTAATACGAATGGTGTGATTAAACGGAATCGCCTTCACGTATTTAACGCGCGTATCGATGATCGGCCACATGTACCCAGAGTCTTGCATATCGCGATAGCTGTATTGGAGCTTCTCCATCAGCACACGACGCGCTTCTTCAAAATATCGAAAGAAGTTGCCGTGATAAATCACGCCCATCGGGTCAGCATCTTGGAATGAGGTGACCATAGTCACCTCCGCTTCTAATGGGTAGAGAACCTGCTCTTGCATTATACCTCCGCGTAGAGTGGCCAATGACGTTGCTGAATGCGTTCAATGAAATTACGCAAATCTTGTTCCAATGGGCGATCTTCAATCACAAATTCAAACTCGCTCAGTACTGCGTCACGAATTACTCGCAAACTCTGACTCATGTGGTGTTCGTCCAATTCGTTATGACGGCGACGAATCTCAACCGCTTGAACGCTTGCTAGGAGTGAAGCCGCAGCAACTTGCTCTGTTAACTCAAGTACGCGTAAGCAATCACGAGCCGCGATGGTGCCCATGCTCACTTTGTCTTGGTTGTGACATTCGGTTGAGCGAGAAAAAACGCTTGCTGGCATGGTGTTTTTCAACGCTTCTGCCGTCCAAGCTGAGATACCAATCTGAACCGCTTTAAAGCCGTGGTTGATCGGTTTACGCTCGCCTTCTGCACCGGTTAAGTTAAACGGCAGGCCGTTATTGAACTTGTAATCCATCAATTGCGCCATCTGACGATCCAGCAAATCAGCTAAGTTGGCAATGTTCACTTTCAACGTATCCATCGCCATTGCGATATGACCACCGTAGAAGTGACCGCCGTGCAGAACGCGCTCATTGTCGCCATCGATGATTGGATTGTCGTTGGCACTATTTAGTTCATTCTCAATCAATTGACGTAGCCAAGGCAGTGAGTCTTGCACCATGCCAATGACGTGTGGCGCACAACGCAGCGAGTAACGATCTTGCAGTCGGTCGCTATTGCGTGGCGGACGCTCAGCATTGAGATCATCACGCAGCCAAGCCGCAACTTGCTGTTGACCAGGATGAGGTTTTACCGCAAACAACGCTTCATCAAAGTGGAAGTCATTACCTTGCATACCCACAGAGACCATCGCGGTAATCTTGGTGCAAAGCTGCGCTAGGTATTCTGCACGTTTGTAGGCAAGACAGGCGAGGGCCGTCATCACGGATGTACCGTTCATTAACGCCAAACCTTCTTTTGGTTTTAGGCGAATTGGCTCAATGCCCAGCTCTGCAAACACTTCTTGTGTTGGTCGCACATCACCTTTGTAAAGCACTTCACGTTCGCCAATTAAGGTCGCCGCTAGGTAAGACAGAGGCGTTAAATCGCCACTTGCGCCCACCGAGCCCTCTTGTGGAATACGCGGCGCAATGTCGTGGTTGATAAGCGTAACGATTTGGTTCAACAGATCGTGAGACACGCCAGATACGCCTTGCGACAATGAACATAAACGTGTTGCCAGCACCGCACGAGCTTGCTCATGAGAAAGGATTTGACCTAAGCCACAACCATGGAAGCGTGTAAGGTGCAACGGAAGTTCATCCACAAGAGCGGGTGGAATCGCCACAGTACATGAATCGCCGTAACCCGTGGTCACGCCGTAAATAACGCCTTCTTCCTTCAGTAATCGTTCCAGAAACGCCACGCCACGATCAATTTTCGCGGTAAATTCTGGCGAGGTGTTCATGTGTGCCTTTGCTCCTTGAGCAATGGCAACGACATCTTCGATGGTTAAAGATTGGGCACCAAAAGTGATGTTGTGATTATTGTTGTTTGTCATGTGGCTGATTACTTAAAGTCCAGAAGTTAAAAAAGTTGTACCACTGTAACGGCGCTTGCAGTGTGTGGTGTTCTAATCTTTGTGCGTACTGTTGAACAACGCGTTCTAGTGCCTGCTGACGCTCCTTGCGTGGTAGCGTGACTTGGTCACTAAAGTGTTCAAAGTACACATTAAAATGCGGAGTGTTCGCTTCATCGTCGCGTAGGCCGAAGAGTAAGTAAACCGGCGCTTTTAATACCGAGGCTAGCATGAATGGGCCTTGCGGGAATGGTGCAGGTTTACCAAGAAAATCTGCCCAAACGACACGATTTTCTTTGCTGGTGGAAGTGCGATCGCCAACGATCACCACCCATTCGCCTTGCTCGATTTTTTGTTGAAGCAGAATCGCGGTGTCTGGTCCCATTGAGCTGACTTGAATCAGATTCAGTTCCGAATTTGGGTTTACCGCCTTCATTACCGCATTAAATTGTTCAGCGTGTTGGGTAAATACCAAGGCATTGATTTTGACATGAGAGTGTCGACGACCAAGCGCACGGCAGAGTTCGATATTGCCAAGGTGCGAGCCTAAAATGAGCACGCCTTGTTTTTTCTGCGCCATCTCTTCGAAATGATGCTGGCCGTGAATGGTTAGGTTATCGACGTTAAAGTCACCTTGCCATGCTGCCAGTTTGTCGAGCATGGTTCGCCCAAAAGAAAGCAGATGATGATAGCTGTCCAACTGTTTTGGTAGTGCGATGCTCTGCTGCGTTGCGTAGTACTGCAAGTTTTGCAGGTAAATCTCAGACGCTTCACGGGCAGATTTACCCGTGAAGTGGTAGTAGCGCATGACTAATTTTAAAATCAGGTCAAACGCTTTTCTGCCGAACAAGCGGTAAACCGCGAGTAAGGTTTTGATGCCTAAAATCGTGCCTTGTTCTTTTCGTTTCGACCAGTGGGCATTACTGTCATCTGTGTTTTGGCGCTTTCTGGCGAGTAGCGAAGGAATGCGCGGCAACATGCCAAAAAATAGGCGAGTGTGCATCCAGCTTATCTTGACGTTATCCCACAATGCGTCGAAGTGGGAAATGCCACCTTCAGGGTAGATCACGCGCGTCGGAACAAAATCAATGTCGACGCCTTCCCAGTACATTCGCACTAGAATTTCGATATCAAAATCCATGCGTTTGCCGATACTGTACTTGTTCAACACGGCGACCGTTTTCGCCACTGGGTAGGCGCGAAAACCGCACATGCTGTCTTTGATAGACAGTGACAAGGTTTCTATCCACACCCACACGTGCGTAGCGTAGCGACCATACAAACGGGATTTAGGTACGCTCTCGTCGTATATCGGTTGGCCCGAAATCAGGTTATCTGGTTTTGTTTCGCTGGCGCTGAGCAATTTCGGCAATGCTTCTAGGTCGTGTTGACCGTCTGCGTCGATTTGAATGGTGTGCGTAAAACCAAGTTGGTGAGCTTGATGTAGGCCTGCCATCACCGCGCCACCTTTGCCTTGGTTTTCACTCAAACTAATCAGTTTTATCAGCCCTTGTTCACTCAAAGCAGAAAGCGCTTGTTTGGTGTCTTCATTGCTGCCGTCGTCCACGACCAGCACTGGCAAAGCGAAAGAGGATAACGATGCCACCACGTCTGCAATTGTGCTGCCGTGGTTGTAGCAAGGAATTAAAAAGCAGGGACGGTAATCACTCACGTGACTCACCCAGTTTCATTTTGCCTGAAGAGTGAGTCACCAAGGTTTCACCGTTTTTCGATGTGTACTTAAAGGTCAATTTCTCGCGCTCATTGTCCCAAGAGAGTGAGAGACAAACGTCGGCGTTTGGCAGAATCGGCTCTTGAAATTTGATGACTTCCATTCCTTTAAATACCTTGGGAGTGTTCAAATATTGAACGGCGTAGAACAACGCCCAATCAATTTGAGTGACGCCGGGTAAAAGAGGGAAGTGATTGAAATGACCTTGGAAATCTAAGATGTCAGCATCCACTCGCAGCGACAGCTCCGCGGTATGGTCACTCACTTCAATATTCTGAATAGTTGGTTTTCTTTTATCCATGTTACTAGCTTTATTGGAATAGTTTTTCAATTTCAGCAACTTGGCGTTTGCCTTGGCTGTTCAATGGAATTTCGTCGACCACTCGGAATTTTCTCGGGATAGCGATCGGTTCTAGCCAATTGCGCAGTGCCTTGCGAAGCTCAAGCCAAAATTTGCCTTTACCAAGTTCATTAAGCACATCGCTGCCTTGATCGTTAAGTACGATGATCGAGACTAATGTGAGGCGACCAGATTCTTCCATTGGGATCACCACGCTTTCTTGAATCCACGGCAATTGCTCTAAACGTTTTTCCACTTCGACAAGGGAAATACGCTTTTCTTCGACTTTGACGATTCGGTCAGTGCGTCCACGCAATTCAAAAGCAATACTATCATGGAAATAGCATTCATCCGCAGTTTGGTACCAAGTGTTTTCATCAATGTGTGGCGAGCGGAGCTTTAAACAATTTTCATGGTTAAGCTCGGCTTCAACACCAGGGAATAACGTCCAGGGAGTGCTAGCTACGTGCTGCTGACGGTAAGCGATGCCGCCGGTTTCTGTGCTGCCAAACACTTCAATAGGAAGTGACCCAAACAACTCCTGGCTGTGCTGCGCCGCTTGGTTTGGCAAGGGGCCACCAGAAGAAAATACACACCGAATCGCAACCGGATCGTGCTCTTCACTGAGTCGTTTTAGTAACGCAGGGCTGCTTACTAGCGTGGTGTCAGCGTCAGCGTGATGGACAATTTGCTCTGGGAACTCAAGGTTGTGTGCTGAAAATGGACGTGCGGAGCACAAAGGCCACAATACGCGGAACAGCAAGCCGTAAATGTGTTGATGAGAAACGGTGCTTTCAACGCGTGTGCTGGCAATCGTGTCGCCCCATAGGTTATCTAGAATAGCAACTTCGATATCGAGCTGTTTCAGCGTTTTTGCAATGGCTTTTGGTGTGCCGCTTGAACCCGAAGTAAATAGCGTTACTGGTATTTCTGCCAGGTTTAATTCACGCCAAAAATAAGGTTGTTTGGCCTCTGGCTCGCTAATCACGGTGGTTTCTAGCAATGATTGAGCTTCGATCAAAAGCGAGCTCACGAGTTCTGGAGCCGAGACATCGGCATCATGCAGCAACAAATCGTAGTGCTCACTGAGCTCTTTGAGTGCTTCTGGTTGGTAATTACCAGGTAATACAATGGATTTTCCTGCATAACAACAAGCAAAAAAGCCAACGGCAAACAGGTAGCTGTTGCCAAAACACAACGCAATGTTTTGCGTTGGTTGGGTTTCTAGCTGTTGAGTAAGTGTTGCGACGTGCTGTTGGAAATCACCCCACGTGATAACCGTATCGCGATCGTAAGATACTGGGGATTGCTCAGACCTCTCTGCGATGAACAAGGTCGCAAGGGAGGTAAAGCTCGAATACGTTGTATTCATACGATTAGTGTTCCTTTCGAACAAATTGACGCACGATCCATTCTCCAGCGAACAAGCCACCAGCAAGTAAGTAGCTGATGAGGCCGTTATAAAGCGTCCATATTTTTACTGGTAGGAAACAGGTATAGAGTGCAACGGCAGCGTTGAGCGTAAAAAAGGCGCACCAAACCACCGTCACTTTGCGAGTGTAAGCCACGCCACTAGCCGGAAGGTCGGGTTCTTGCAAGCGAGCAAGCCTCTCTATGATCGATTGCGGCTGTTTTAAGCTCAGTCCAAATACACACAGCATACATAAATTGACAACGACAGGGTAAAACTGAAGCCACCCGTGTTGTTTAAACACCATGCCAAGTGTAATTAGAACAATGCCAACAGCGCCCGTAGCGAGCGCCAAGAATTTAAACTCTTTTAGTGGGGTCTTATTTGCGACGAAAACACGCAAAAGTAACGCAGCAATTAACAAGCCCCCAACTAAGTTCAAGCCATATTTATCTATACCGAAATAGACGGCGAAGGGGTAGGCAAGCAGTACAATTGCAGACAGACCAGTCAGCAATTGGCGCATTAACTTTCCTTCAATAACTCAGTAACAGCGTTAACCACATCGTCAACGGTTCTTACTGCACTAAACTCTGCTGGCTTGATTTTTTTGCCAGTGACATTCTGTAGGTGTACGACCAAATCAACGGCGTCAATGCTATCAAGATCGAGATCTTGGTATAAGTGCGCATCTGATTGAATGTCGGCTGCGTCAATTTCGAACAGCTCAACAAGCGCATCTTTAACTTGTTCAAATACTTGATCTTTATTTACATCAGTCATGAATATACCTACAACTTATTCATTAGTTTGAGAAGAAACGTATTTCGCTAGATTTGCTACAGACGCAAAGTGTTCGCGCGTATTTGAGTCGTCGGCATCAATAACGATGTTGTATTGTTTTTTTATTGCGAGTCCAAGCTCAAGCGCGTCGATAGAATCTAAGCCAAGTCCATCACCAAAAAGTGGTGCATCCGTTTCAATATCATCTACGGTTAAATCTTCAAGGTTTAAAGCATCAATAATAAGTTGCTTAATGTCGTTGTGTAACTGTTCCACTGGGACCTGCTTATTAATAAAAGTTTTCTGGAAAAATGTTTTCAGCTAGGTGCTGTTGTAAGCGTCGCGCCGCTATTGTCGGCGACGTAGTTTGCTTTATAAAGGGGGTAATCTCAACTTTATCCTTAACTTCAACCCTGAAAAAGGGCTTTGTTGCCGGTACTTGATACCATTTTTTCTCTTTTGTGAGGAAACTTGGCGTTACCGTAATATGGACAACTCTTAAATCTCGTTCTGTTCTTACCGCAATTTGTGCTGCACCGCGTTGTAATTTCGGCTCTACACCTGGTGTTGTTCTTGTTCCTTCAGGAAATATAAGCAACACGTTGCCTTTGTTAAATCGTTCATCACAAAGTGCTAATAAATCATCCGGTGCTTCATTGGGAATATATCCGGCTGCTTTTACGATGTGCTTCATAAAAGGATTCGACCATATTGCCGATTTTACTAAACAGTCGCAGCGATTTAATTGTGAAGCAATGAGAACGTAATCGATTAAACTAGGGTGGTTGGCAACAATTAAACAATTACGATCTTGTTGAAGAATATCGGCACCAATAATTTGATAATCGATTGCGCCACTCAACTTCATCAATTTACAAAATGTGTTGAATGAATATCGAATCGCACCCTGAACTTTATATTCGCGTTCCGTTTGGTCTGAAACAAAAATACGAATGGTCGGAATAACAATGAAACTCAGTACTAAACCACCTAACCCAAATACTGAAAAACAAAAGCCTGTTGCTAGCACACGCCAATACTGATTTAAGCGAGTCATTTTTTGTGCCATTCCCAAGCTTGTTGCGGAGCGAAAATAGTCCACTGGCTTTTATCTAACAAGTATTGTTGCAAAAATACTAAACCTTGAGGAAGAGGATGACCGGAACGTTCTGCGTTTATGGAGCTTTGTATCGCGAACTTGTCTCCATGAGAAAGTATTAAGCCAAGTCCAAACCCTTGGTATTGTTGGTTTTCATATTCTAAATAAGAGTCAGGCATAGGCTCATCAAAATCAACAAGCAGTACTTTTTTGTCAGGATTGTCGGACAAAAACAGCCATGCTTCTAATATTGCGCTTTGGAATGTGTTTTCTGCCGCAGCGATAGAAGTTAGGGGAATGGGTTGTTTAGTTGCGATAGTGGCAAGCCCTGCGGCGGTATTGTGCACCGATTGAGAAAAAGCCATCGGAGACGCCTCTTCTCCATTAATTATATCTTCAACTAGTGCGACGCTGCGATGCAGTTCACCATGACGGCTTGAAAATACAAGGTAATCAACTTGATGTTGATTAAGCATTTCGATTGCAGTTTGTACCGCCAGTTTACTGAGTGGGCTCATTCTTCTGCGCATCATCGCAGGAATATTTGCAACATTGATTTTGCCATCTTCTGGCCATTTTATCTCTGTTGCCCATTGTTTCCATTCATTGGATTCGGATAAACCGAATGAATTCGCTGTCCACGCATCAATATTGAACGAAATGTTGATCTTCGAGTTTGGCATATTGGGTTAAATTGTTTATTTTACAGCTCGATACAAATTGGGGTTGACCCAAATTCACAATAAAAAGGAAATTATCATGTCGCGTTTTAAGCTGTATGTCTCGTTATTATTAACTTTGCTTCTTGTTGGTTGTGGACGAGTACAACCTGTAATG
>NZ_WXWS01000262.1:0-11666 GCF_009904715.1 Vibrio sp. V42_P2S4T144
ACCTATTATCGCGTCAGAGCATACACAGTTAACAGAAACGCCTTATTTCTCTCGCTTTCTGATTGATTCACAAATATTGCCGGAAAGCGACTTTGCGGGCGAAAACAAGACGTATCTTCGTCTAATTCAGAGACAAAGCCGTTTGGCAATACTCGGCTCTATTATCCTGCTTACTGGGGGCAGTTACTTCTTTTTCACGACATTAGACAGTAACTTACATGTGATGAATCAACTCTTGAGTATCGATGACAAATCGCAAGTGGAGCAAGATGCAAGATTCAATGAGCTTTTAGCGAAGGCGACGAAAGCAATAGAGCCTTCTTATGGGGCGTGGCTTAAAGGTTCTAAGGCTTTGGATGAAGAGATATTACCACTCAACATTAGCCGTTTGGATCAAAGCACTCGCATCGCTTACGAAGCATTACTTAAGGACGTTGCTCAACAGTTGATACCTCTCATTGAGAAAGGTTACCGTCTACAACTGACACAAAATCAAAACACTTTTACACGCGCTTTACCTCTATTGAAGGGGTATCTAATGCTAAACGATCCAACAAAGCGTGATATCCGTTTTTTGCGTCATCAAACTCTCCAAATGATGAACGATTTGAGCAACCAAAGTGACGTCGTCAATCAGGCGATGCGCTATTTGGACGCTTACTTTCGCACACAGTTTGATCCAATTGATATCAATATGGATCTTGTTCGCGCAACACGTCGCTCATTGCTAGCAAATTCGAATGTTGATCTCGTTTATGCAGGCATTTTAAACGAAGCAAATTCGATTGATTTAGGAACCCTAGATCTGCAACGAGCTGTGGGTTTTGAGTTTAGCAATGTATTCAACACACCAATCGATAGTGAACGCTTGATCGTAGATAAGATCTATACCTTCACTGGTTTTAGTACTTTTTATCGACCACGCGTGGACCTAATGTCACAACAAGTCATCAGTGACAACTGGGTTTTAGGTCTGTCACAACACGTTATTCCTACTAGTGAAGAACAAGAAGCCTTCAAAGAGGAAGTACGTAAAAAATATACTGACGACTACATCAGTAATTGGCGCAATGCGCTGAGTGAACTAAAAGTCCAGAACTATGACAATGTCGGCGATCTAACGAACGCGATAGACTTAATCTCGGGCCCTTCTTCACCAATGACAACCGTACTGAAACAGGTCTATGCCAACACACAATTTTCACCCGTTGGTGAAAAAAATGCTCTGATTTCAAAGCTAGACCCGAAACTCGTGGCAGCGGCAGACTCCGCATCAGACGCAGTAGAGGAAGTAGTTAAGCCTGATTACTTGTTGATGAAACGTGTTGAACAAGCTTTTCACTTATTAAACCAACTTCAGGTCAGTGAAACACCAAACTCCCCTACTCCTTGGGATGAGACCGTAGCTGCGTTAAGCCGTGTTCGCACATATATGAAAGACATCGCTGATGCACCTGACCCGCAAATGGCGGCGCTAGCGGCAGCTCAGCATCGAATGAACAGCAGTGAAGCTGACCCATTAATCAAACTTAAACAGATTGCCCAAAAATCACCGGAACCCGTTCGTAGCTGGTTGTTAGATGTGGTTCAACAAAGCTGGTCAGTCATGATTAAAGAGTCCGCTAAAGGCATTCAAACCCAATGGTACAGCGAGATTTACACCAAGTTTAAAGAGATAGGGCTAGGACGATACCCATTTGATCTAACAGCGACCGAGGAAATCTCAATTGAAGATTTTGAATTACTGTTTGCTTCCGGTGGTTTGTTAGACACATTTATTCAGAAAAATTTTGCACCGTTCTACGATACCAATTTATGGACGCCAAAACAGGTGGATGGCGAGACGATGCCAATCTCTCCGGCTCTGTTAGTGCAACTGCGTAACTATAACGTTATTCGAGACACATTAATTAATAAAAGCACTAACCGCGTTCATATTCCGTTTAGTGCAAGAGTACTCGATCTTGATTCTAGTGCGATTAGAGCGAGCTTAAAAATTGCAGATACCAATATAAGTTACTACCACGGTCCAAGCCGCATTCGTGAAATGGCATGGCCACCGCAAAATGGTGACTTCAATATTAGTATCACACTCCAGGATGTAACCGATGAAGGCAGACAGCACGTTTTAAATAAGAGTGGTCAATGGGCGATATACAGATTGCTAGGTGACTCGACCTTGACAAACACTCATAACGGCAGCTTTGTCAGTGACATAAAAGTGTCAGGGAGGGACTTGAGCTTACGCATCACTCCGTTGACACAGAAAAACCCATTCACTCTTGCTGAGCTGTATAACTTTACGCTCCCAGAGTCGATTTAATAACAATATAAAAACAAAATAGGCAGAACACATGATTTCAAACATGACTTTACAAGGTTTAGATAAATTAGATCGAAAAATACTTTCAAGTCTATTGTCGAATGGGCGAGAGTCGATTGCGAATCTATCCCGAAACATTGGTTTGTCTCGAACAGCAGTAGCAGAAAGAATTAATCGTTTAGAAAAGACCGGTATTATCAAAGGCTATACCGCACAGATTCGTGTAGAAAATGAAGGGCGAAAAGCCGCTAGTTATCTACTGATCTCTTGTGAAAAGGGTAAGAAGAATGATGTAACGAATGCACTTAAAGAAATCCCTGAGGTTCGCTTAACGAGCGTTGTTGGTGGCAACTTTGATATTATTGCCCTAATTGAAGCGCCCGACCTGCAGTCTATTCATCATCTTTGTAATGAAATTGAATCATTTAACGGCATTCAAAGGCTTGATACTACCGTTGTACTGCACCAGCCGATCAGTCGTTAAGCTTTTCTGACCTCTTTGAGGAAAACATAAAGGGCCGCTCGTTGAGCGGCTTTCTTATATGCTTCCGATAAGTCGAATTTTGGCGTCTTTATCCCCTGGGTTGCCTAGCCAGAACGTTTGACCTAGTTGATTCCCTTCTCCATTACCCAGTTTGTTTTCTGGAATACTGTCTAGGTTAACTGTCAACTTTAGGTCCCACGACATTGGGTCACGCAGAATAAAGCGCATCAAGCCCACCAGCGTCTTATGTAACTCACCATCGTAGGAAAACTGCTTAAACGTTTCAAAATCAATGTTGTCGATACACAAGTTAAACTTGCCGTTCAAATCCGCAATGCTTTGTCCCAAGTGTAAGCTTTGCCCCAATACACAATTGGAACGATTGAGTTTGTTACGCTGGCTTTCAGCGATTTCTACACGTCTATAAACCCATTCTTCGATTCGCACATTCGGCAGTGAAAAGTAGTGCGAAACAATACCGGAAATAAGCTTAGGTGAACGTGTACGCGTAGATAACTGGTTCACGTAAGACAGAACTTTCGCTCGATCTAACTCCGCGACTTCACAATCTTGCATAACACTAGAGAGACCAGCCAAATGCAGTATGCGCCCAGAAAACGCATCGCTTGCCCCGCTTTTGTACTGCACGTGATATCGGTATTTCTTCCAAACACGATACAGTAAGCTTGTATAGCGGTTGTGGAAAAAGTCGAAGAAATCCTTCACTGGGTTATCATCGGGATCACGACCGACGAGTTTCTCAGTGTAAGACGCAGGCAGGGGCGAGCTTGAACCATGCAAGCCAAGAAAGTTCGTCTCAATACGTGAATATTGCTGTCCGTTTCTTTCCATATGAGTAATAAAGTCCATATCACTCTTTGGAAAGCACAGGTTTGGCGACACGCTGAACTCAATTCGCTCTTGGTGAAAGTATTTGTTCTCGCCCACGGCAACAAAGTTTGAGTTTGGCTCCAGCTGGTAGTGTTTCTCTAACAGCAACACCGCTTGGTAGAAGCTAAACTCATTCGACTTATCAGAAAGTGTATTAATCATAGAATCGTCTGCTGTCCGATCAGGCTTGCCCAGTTGTACACTTCGCCAGTGGCTTCATCAAACACTTCCAGCTCAGTAAAAGAGTTCACACTCGAATACAGACGGATGAATTCGTTCAGTACCGTTGCCATAAGGAACATATCGCCTTCATTCACGAAGAACTTAGAGTTAGTCACCAACTTGAATTGGTTACCACGTACGGAAACGCCACGGAACACGCGGTCAATTGGCTTCATCTCTGAAGAAATAATGCCATCAAGTCGATGAATCGACGCGCGGTGGGCTTGTCTATCAACACGAGAATGGAAGTCGTAAGTCGAGAGCAACACTTTCAACACATCGATATTTGCTAAAGACAAGTAGTTGAGCGACATGTTGGCAATCAGCTGCCATTGAAGCTCGCCATTCACCTGAGGGCTTACCGATTGTGTTGGCTTGGTGATGTTTTTAAACGTCGCATACGTTGGTGACTTGTGGGTCGCGTAGGTAATGTCGCCCACTGAAAGGCGCTCAGCCAAATCGGCGTTGCTGCATTGCAGTTTCATCAATACGGTTTCAGTCCCAAGATCCGCAATGTCGCCATTGTGAGTATGGAATGAGATATAGCGCTCTAACCCTCTTCCGCTTACTCGCTCACCTACTTTGGATTTGTAGAACTCTCGTTTATCACGCTGGTTGATTTGGTGCTCAAACGACTCAAATTCAATCAACGGTTTACGACGGCGTTCGTCCTTACTCCAACTCTCCACTTGCTCAATGGAATAAACCTCGTAATGCTCTTGAGTGTTACTTTGTGGACGCACCTTGTACTCGTTTCGTCGATGCTCTAAACGGATTGGATCGCCGTCTTTTTCAAACAAGTTGACGGCAGGTGTGCAGTGCAACCTTAAGTGTTTATCTTTAAGCACCACTTCTGAAGGCAAAGCACGCTTAAAGTGGAATTTGATTTTGACCGTACTGCGTTGGGGAATGCCTTTTAACCACTCTAAACCCTTGATGTCGAAGAACATGAACTTATCTGGCAAAGAGAAGAATTCTTGCAGCAAGCGGTAACCTGCGAAGGAGTTTTTACTGTAAGGCAGCAGCGCTTCGTCTTCTTCATGCCCCACTGGCTTAACGTATTCTGGCCCTAGGCGGTGTTTGTAGCCACCACCAACATCTAGCTCGACGTAATCTAAGTAGCGGAACAACCATAAGAATACAGTGCGAGTAATATGAATCTCACCATGCAAGTGCAAGCGCAACGTATCTAAACCGATACGAGACAGCTCAAGACCATGCTCCGTCGATAATGTCACATCAATCGCTGAACTGTTGCGGCTGTTGGTTTGTTCGATATTAGTGATCGTAATTGGGTACAAATTCACATCGTAACAAGTGCGGAACAAACACTGCGTTCCTTCAACTTGTTCACTCGCCATCTCCGCGCCACGTTTCACCACGGTTTTCTCAGTAACACTTCCCGTATGTGGCTTCAGCTCACTGATGCACAAAGACGGAATTGAACGCATGTAATGCGGCCACAGCAGAGTCATCAGAGATTGCGTCAGCTCCGGCAGTTCGTCGTCAATCTTTTCGCGGATACGTCCGGTCAGAAAAGCAAAACCTTCAAGCAGTCGCTCGACGTCTGGGTCGAAGGTTCCTTCCGACAGAAAGTGAGTTAACTTCGGGTGATATTTGGCAAACTCACTACCCGACTCGCGCAAATACGTGAGTTCATCTTGAAAGTATTTACTGTTACTCAAGTGGCACCTACTAAACGTTAAATTGGCCGTCGGTTCCCATGTAGACATCGATCGACATTGGGACTTTACCGCCGTTATGGGAAACTTCGCCGCGAATACCAAAGCCGAGTTGTAATGGGTTATGGTGGTCTTCACGGTAATGAACCTCGACATTAAGCAGTCGGGGCTCAAAGCGTTCTATGGTTGATGTGATGTTTTTTTGAATGTGACGAACGAGGTTTGTGTTATTGGAAAGCACATCGTTGAAATCAGGCAGGCCGTACTCATCATCAATCATGGCGTTGCCAGAATGTGTGTTCAATAAGTCGGCAAGGTGCGAATGAATAGACTCAATCAGGTGCTTGTGAGACACCACTTTCTCGTAGCAGTTTTTCGGCTCACCCAATTCAATCCGTTCTAGAAGACGATAACCTTTTTCCATGTTCGGTCCTACGAAAAAAGCAGCCAGTCTTCACTGGCTGCTTGATGGTTTCAGTAATGGGTTATTGGTCTAGCTTACCAACTAGAGACAAGTCGAAGCTTGCGCCCATGTACTTGAAGTGAGGACGTACAGACATCGATACTTTGTACCAACCTGGATCGCCTTCTACGTCTGATACTTCAACCTTCGCAGCACGAAGCGGACGGCGACCACGAACTTCCGCTGGCGGGTTCTCTTGGTCAGAAACGTATTGACGAATCCACTTGTTCAATTCGATTTCTAGGTCAGAACGCTCTTTCCAAGAACCAATTTGCTCACGCTGTAGCACTTTGATGTAGTGCGCTAAACGGTTGATAATGAACATGTAAGGAAGCTGAGTACCTAGCTTGTAGTTCATCTCTGCTTGTTTGCCTTCCGGCGTATTCGCAAACACTTTCGGCTTTTGAACAGAGTTTGCAGAGAAGAACGCCGCGTTGTCAGAACCTTTACGCATGGTTAGCGCAATGAAGCCTTCTTCCGCTAGCTCGTACTCACGACGGTCAGAAACCAGGATCTCGGTTGGGATCTTAGTCTCGATTTGACCCATAGCTTCAAAGTTGTAAACCGGTAGATCTTGTACAGTACCACCGCTTTGAGGGCCAATAATGTTCGGACACCAACGGTACTTAGCAAATGATTCACTGATCTTAGACGCCATCGCGTACGCTGAGTTACCCCATAGGTAGTTATCATGGCTGTCTGTCACTTGCTCATCGTAGTCAAACGCCTTAATTGGGTTATCTTCAACAGAGTAAGGCGTACGTAGCATAAAGCGAGATGTACATAGACCTAGGTAACGTGCATCTTCGTGCTCACGCAGACCACGCCATTTCGCGTACTGTGGGCCTTCGAATACAGACTTCAGATCTTTTAGGTTTGGCAGCTCTTCGTAGCTGTCTAGGCCAAAGAATTTAGCCGATGCCGACGTTATGAATGGTGCGTGAGACATTGCACCTACGTTCGCCATATATTCCATCAGTTTGATGTCAGGCGACGAGGCAGACATAGCGTAATCACAAATGACTGCGCCAACAGGTTTACCACCGAACTGGCCGTATTCACGTGTGTAGATTTGCTTGTACAGGCCAGACTTCACCACCTCTGGAGCGTCTTCGAAGTCATCAAGAACTTCGTCTTTCTTCGCAGAGATCAGTTCGATTTGAATGTTCTCGCGGAAGTCAGTGTGATCAACCAGGTACTTAAGGCCACGCCACGTTGATTCAATCGCTTGAACTTCTTCGTTGTGAAGAATTGCATCAACTTGCTTAGACAATTTTTGGTCGATTTCAGAGATCATCAGATCAACCAGAGATTGGTCGACTTTCTCTGTGTTCGAACTGCTTAGTAGCTCACTGATGAATGCTTCGACGCCGCGTTTTGCAACGTCAAAACCTTCATCACTTGGCTTTAAACGTGTTTCGTTAAGAATGCTATCCAGAAGTGAGCCTGATTCAACTAAGGCTGCTTCTTGTTCTGGCGCTTGTGCTTCTGCAGACATGATATCCCTTACTCTTCTTTCGCGTCTTGGTCGTTGCCAATGCTTAGTTCATCCAACAGTTTCTTTCTCGCCTCTTCATCTTGAAGAACCGATGCGATCTTCTTACGGAACGCAGGAACATTTCCTAGAGGACCTTTCAGTGCAACCAAGGCTTCGCGAAGCTCAAGTAGGCTGTTTAGTTCAGGTACACTTTTCGCGATCGCTTCAGGAGAGAAGTCCTTCATGTTTTGGAACGTCAGATCAACACCAATCTGGCCGCCTTCTTCATCAGAAAGACGGTTTTCAACGTTGACTTTAACGTTTGGAGACATGCCCTCTAGCACTTCGTTAAAGTTGTCTTTGTCGATGTTAATTGGAGTACGTTCTTCAATTGGTGTCTCATCTGCACGCGCAGTAAAGTCGCCAACTACCATCATGCTTAGCGGCAGCTCTACGTCTTCTTGCGTATCGCCAGTTGCTGGAACATAACGGATATTAATTCGCTCTTTAGGAGCCACCGAGCCGTCACGTGACATAATTCGTTCCTTATCTAACTCTTTAATTAGTCGTAAATTGCTTTCCACTCTTCATACTTCTCAGGTAGAAGATCCTTGCTTCCAAATAACCGATGGAGTGTTTTTCGAATTAGGTCTTCTAACTGTGACGATAAGTGGGGTTCCCAGTTCGCGAGATTAAACGCTTTTTGTACTTCCCACCCCTTCTCAAGATACGGCAAACACAACGGGTATAATCCAACAGACTGGTAAGCTGCTATCAATTGTAAATACAGCATGAACTGCCCACGTCCCGAGCTATCCAGCTCAAGTTTGTGGGCAAGCTCTGCGGCACATTCCCCTAGATTTTCTAGAGTGATATCCTCCATTGGCAGCGAGTCTTCCTGCGAAATCACAACCGTTTGAACAACGGGTTGAGAAGTCGAAGAAGTAGTATCTTGAGTCGATAACCAGCTCAAGGTCGCTTCATCTGCAAATGGTATAGAATTCTTAAATGAGAGGTGCTCTATGCCCTCTAGTGAGTCAACAAAACGCGTCACTTCTTGTTTCACAGCAAGCGCTGCATCATCAAAGCCCAAGTTATTAAGCATCGAATACACGAAGTAATGGCCCGTCAGCCAAAACGGCGCATCCGTTAATGTGCGCTCCAAACGCTTAATCGTGTCGATGTCGCTTTCTTGGTCAGCTTTATCTCGGTATTCCGCTTGTTGATCGGACGACACTGCCAAGCTCAAAGGCGTTTGATTGTTTTGGTGGTCGGGTAGACCATCAATGTCATCCCAAGTCAGATGACGATAAATCCGGTAAGCCAGCGGATCACTTGGGTTCGCATGAAGCATGACTTCCGCCACCTTCTTCAAGGTGCGCTTAGAAGCCGTAGGCGAAGAGAAGTCCGTATCGACATCGACTTCTTTTGCTACCGCTTTCTTAACTGGCGCAGGTTTAGGGGCCGGCGGAACCGCCTTCACCGGTGCGGTTTGCACTTCACTCTGCGCTGGCGTTTCTGCGGCAGCAGGCTGCGTAGCTGGTGCAGGCGCCGCTTGTTCGACGTTAACGACTGCATCATCGCTCTGCTCATCAGCCACCGCTTGTTGAGATAAGACATTGAGTTGAGTGCGAATCTCAAAGAAATCCGCTTCTGAGTCTTGGTAAACCTCGTCGTACTGGCGCTGCACTTCTTCAATAGTCGAAATGCAGTTTGATACCAAATCCCATGACTGAGCGCTTTCCGCTAACTTGCTACTGACCAGTTTAAACTGATGGTTCAACCATTCAACCGCGCCATCTCGACCCCGCTTTCGCGAAGGATACAATTCAACGCCAAAGCGACTTAACGCCTCACTAAGCAGCTTTAGACCTTGTTCAAAGCCTTGCAGACCAAACTCTTCTGTTAGCGCGCGAACGAGGTAACAAATGGCTTTTAAGTCTTTACTGTGGTGCTCTAGAACTTCAGTCGCGTGCGTTTTTACCACGCTCCAATCTACTGTTTCGCCAAACAAGGAACCGAATTTCTTTACTTCAGATTCCATCATCTCGTAGCAAAACTCGTAACGGGCATCGTTTCCCACTGGAGATTCATCAGAAATAGGATTAAGCAGACGATCGATATCAATGTTGGACAAAATTCACGTCTCCTTCAGTCAAGTAATCTCTCAACGCACGCGCTACCGCAATTGCGCCATTTGCTGGCTTAGATAACCGATGGCTCTGCTCTATCGCATCCGACGCCATGCTATCTAGAATTTTCGTGATTTCTGTAAATTTGCTTGGTGCATTCCGTTCTAAATCGGCAAGGGATTCATGTAGCTTTTGTTTGTCGTAAACGGATTGCTCCATCACGGTGCTAAACAAAATAAATTCGCTTCTTGCGACGATTAAATCCTTTATTTTTTTGTCTAGTTCTGGCGTATTACCGAAGTAGGCTTTGGCTAATTCAGCTTCTTCAATTGCTTTGGTGTAAAAGTGCGCCTCTGCATGTTTATCGATGGAGTCATTAATATTTTCCATCACAGCCTTTGGTAAGATTTGGTTGTAGAAATAGGCTTGTGACTGGTTTAATAACCATGCCTCTTTCATTTCATTTTCTGCGAGCTTAGCTTCACCATCTAAAATTAAGCGAGCAATCTGCTTATCTCGACTGCCAGCTATGGCAGATACTTTCATGGAATCGGTAGACGCGACATTTAATCCAGACATCACTTTAGTCAACGCCTCATCCGCATATGGAAACAGGGCACCGTCACGAACAAGGGTTTCTCGCAAGGTGACAAGCTCCTTACGTAATTCGACTAATGCCATTGGTAAGCCATCCGCTAACGATTGATACGACGTTAACTGAGCCTGTTTTTCTTCATATAAATTCGAGAGGCTTAACTGCTGAGCTTGATATGCTGTTCGATAAGCTACTGTCATATCAATACTCTGAGTAGCTTGAGACAATTCTTCTTTGATTTTCCATGGAGGCTGAGCCAAAAAAGAAGCCGTTTCAGAGGGCGTAATAACGTGAGTTACAGTAGTGACACCTCGGGAAAAAATGGCATCCAATTGATCTTTATTCTGTTGATACAAATAACTTCCTGCTGTTGCCAGCACACTCAACACTAAGCTCGCCTCTAATATTTTAAAGCGACCATACGCCGTTTTATCATTTGGCTTACAGTGTGTAAGCAGCAAGTCCGCGTTACGCAAGCTACTGAAAATTGGTGCGTTAGAATTTGAGCTAATTGATTGCGTATCGATTCGCGCTAACTGTTGAGCAAAAGAAATAGCGGTATAGCCATGCCCTCTTGGTTTGTTGATGACTTCTTTCAGCAATTTCCAAATATGAGCCGGGATCAAAGCCGGACGCTTTCGATCTTTTAACTGCTTATTCCAAGCATCACCAAATATTGATCCTAAAAATAGGTGTCCAGCGAGCAAAGCGAGAGAGTAAACATCATCTTGCGGTTCCGCGATGCCAGTTTCTATATAAAGAGGGGAAGCGTAGCTCAAGCTTGCTTCTGCGTAAGGTTCTGTCTCTCCAATGTAACGAGCAGCGCCGAAATCAATGAGCTTAACGTAATCGCCTTCACTCACTAATACGTTAGATGGTTTAATATCAAGATGGCAGATACCTCTTGTATGCATAAACTCTAGAGCGCCAGCGAGTTGATACACCAACCAAGCGATGTGGTCGTGGCGGAAGCCTTTAGAAGAATGACGCTCCATTTTTTCTGCCAGTGATTCACCTTGGATCCACTCGTACATCAAATATGGGCGTTCGAATTCGTTGCCGATTTTTACAAAGTTAGCCACGCTAGGGTGTTGAGAAAGCTCCAGCCTGCTCGCTTCGTTAATCAACATTTTGCTCGCAAATTCTGGCGAGTCATCATTGATAACTTTGCAACAGATTTGCTTCTCTGGCTGCCCTTTTTTTGCAAGATGGTAAACCGTTGTCTTACCATTTTTAGAAGGAAGCTTGTCTAATACATCAAACTGTGAAAAAAGCACGTACTCAAGCTTCGGCTTATTTTTTTCTGCTAGCCTTTGCTCATTCAGTTTCTTTTTCTCAATAGCTTTAACAACCAACTGATCGATATATCCTTTGGCTGTACTCTGATTATTAGACAC
>NZ_WXWS01000108.1:0-11604 GCF_009904715.1 Vibrio sp. V42_P2S4T144
GGTTTAAACGTGGGCTAAAGCGTTACGACAACTGGTGTAAAGAGATGGGGTTAACTCCCGATCAGAAACGCAGTTGTGTCCCATATCGAAAAGACCCAGCCCATCAAACTGAAGAGAAGAGTGAAGCCCAACCATCCTCTGATTTTCTGCCCGCAGATACAGATAAAAAGCGTCAAGATGAAGCTCTTTGATACGCACTGCCACTTTGATTTTGATGTGTTTCAAGATGACTTTGCACATCAACTTGAGCTTGCTCAAACGCAAGGCGTCGCAAGAATTTTGATTCCTTCCGTCGGTCCGCAAAACTGGGCTCGTATTCAAACTTTGGCAGAGCAACATGCCAATTTGTATTATGCGCTCGGCTTTCATCCGTATTTTCTTGAAGATAACGTTGAGCAGCACCTTACAGAGCTAGAAGGCTATCTAAATCAAAAAGGGCAGCAGTGCGTGGCAATAGGAGAGTGTGGTTTAGATTTTGCCATTGATGTTGATCCACAGTTGCAAGAAAAGATACTTGAAGTTCAATTTGAGCTGGCTAGACGCTTCGAACTCCCAGTTATTTTACATAGCCGAAAAGCGCACAATCGCCTCATTCAAATGGTGAAAGCGGCGAATCTCCCTAGAGGTGGTGTGCTACACGCTTTTTCTGGGAGTTATCAGCAAGCCATGGAGTGGGTCAAATTAGGTTTTTTTATCGGTGTAGGAGGAACGATTACCTACCCAAGAGCCAAGAAAACACGCGACGCAATTCAAAAATTACCACTCGAAAACCTAGTAATCGAAACAGACGCACCAGATATGCCTATACTTGGATATCAAGGGGAGTCAAATCACCCAGCCAAACTCATTCACGTCTTTAATGAGCTCGTAGAGTTGCATAACGGCCGAAAGCAATCGATTGCCTCTCAACTGTGGAAAAATAGCAATTTTGCTTTCTCGATATGTGAATAAAATCTAAAGATGTGGTTTGAAATCGAAAACGTTTTCCTGCTTATTGTGAATTAACTCACAAAGCTGATTGAATCAATCATGAATCTTATAGGAAAGTGTGAGGCTGGCATTACTTTAATTGATTCTGCATGAGTATAATTGCCCCCGCTTTATAGCTCCATTTTGTAACACGCCAATAAATAACTTATAAGGAAGTCATAAACTATGAGCCTGTTTATGAGCCTAATCGGTATGGTAGTGCTTCTTGCGATTGCAGTGGCATTTTCTAACAACCGAAAAGCTATCAACTTTAGAACTGTGGGTGGCGCATTCGCTATCCAATTCGCATTAGGTGCATTTGTTCTGTATGTACCTTGGGGCCGTGATCTACTAAACGGTTTCTCTTCAGGTGTTTCTAACGTTATCAACTACGGTAACGATGGTTCATCATTCCTGTTCGGTGGTCTTGTTTCTGACAAGATGTTCGAAGTATTCGGCGGCGGCGGTTTCATCTTCGCATTCCGTGTTCTTCCTACACTGATCTTCTTCTCTGCACTGATTTCAGTTCTTTACTACATTGGCGTTATGCAATGGGTTATCAAGATTCTTGGTGGCGCACTACAAAAAGCGCTAGGCACTTCGCGTGCGGAATCAATGTCAGCAGCAGCTAACATTTTCGTAGGTCAAACTGAGGCACCTCTAGTTGTTCGTCCATTCGTTCCAAAAATGACTCAATCAGAGCTATTCGCGGTAATGTGTGGTGGTCTAGCTTCTGTTGCTGGTGGTGTACTAGCTGGTTACGCATCTATGGGTGTTCCACTAGAGTACCTAGTTGCGGCATCATTCATGGCAGCACCAGGTGGTCTACTGTTCGCTAAAATCCTTCACCCTGAGACTGACCAGCCTCACGAAAGTATCGAAGAAGCGATGGACGGCGGTGACGACAAACCAGTTAACGTAATCGACGCAGCTGCGGGCGGTGCGGCTTCTGGTCTACAACTTGCGCTTAACGTAGGTGCAATGCTAATCGCATTCGTTGGTCTAATCGCGCTAATCAACGGTATGCTAGGTGGCATCGGTGGTTGGTTCGGCATGCCAGAACTAACACTAGAGCTAATCCTAGGTTACGCGTTCTCTCCACTAGCATTCCTAATCGGTGTTCCATGGGCAGAAGCTGTAACAGCTGGTTCATTCATCGGTCAGAAAATCGTAGTGAACGAATTCGTTGCTTACTTGAACTTCACACCATATCTAGGTGAAAACGCTCAAGTAATCGCGGCAACTGGTGAAGTAATGTCTGAGAAGACAACAGCTATCATCTCATTCGCACTATGTGGTTTCGCGAACCTTTCTTCTATCGCGATTCTACTTGGTGGTCTAGGTAGCCTTGCACCAAACCGTCGTAGTGACATCGCTCGCATGGGTGTTAAAGCAGTTCTTGCAGGTACGTTGTCTAACCTTATGGCAGCGACAATTGCAGGCTTCTGCTTAAGCCTTGCAGCACTATAATTAGAATCGGTTCTTAATATATAGACGCCGTTTTACATCATGCCCTGTAGCAAGAGATTGCTGCGGGGCATTTTTCGTTTTTCGGGCTCCAAAATTTCATCGGGTGTTTGCCTTAGTCGAGGTATTACGCAGTCAATGGAATAGGGGCTAGGAAATTTTGAGATACAAACCGTTTGCGCTCTATTTGGTGCTACAGTTTTGCGGTGAAACTCTATAATGTATTAATCACAGGATAGTGGTTAAGCTTGATTCTTAATCACGTAATGAATATTACATAATCGATGGGCAAATGAATTGCCCTGCAATATCAGATCTAATAGGCGTTTTGCTTTGTGATGTGATATTAAAGACACCGCAATCATAGATTGTTGTGCCATAGGCCAAACTGGTACTGTGCGGTGACAAGGATAGCAATTGGCATATGATAAATTTTCGCTGTATATGCCGAGTCTTCAGGGAACCAAGTCCGTTCATTAATAGACTGTTTAGCCATTTACTCACATTGTCTCGACTTGTTGATTATAGTTAAAGACGTGATGTAAGGCTGAGTAGTGAATTTTTTGAATATTGATCGGAGATAGAAATGAGCGATTTAAAAGCAGCAGCGCTACGTGCACTTAAACTTATGGACCTAACTACGTTGAATGACGATGACACTGATGCAAAAGTGATCTCACTATGTCATGACGCGAAAACAGCAATAGGCAACACAGCTGCAATTTGTATTTACCCTCGCTTTATTCCTATTGCTAAGAAGACACTTCGTGAGCAAGGTACGCCAGAGGTTCGTATTGCAACAGTAACGAACTTCCCACATGGTAACGACGACATTGAAATCGCAGTTGCTGAAACAAAAGCGGCGGTTGCTTACGGTGCAGACGAAGTTGACGTAGTTTTTCCTTACCGCGCGCTAATGGCGGGTGATGAGAAAGTAGGCTTCGAACTAGTTAAGCAATGTAAAGAAGCTTGTGGTGACATTCTTCTTAAAGTGATCATCGAAACAGGTGAACTAAAAGAAGAAGCACTAATCAAGAAAGCATCTCAAATCTGTATTGAAGCAGGTGCTGACTTCATTAAAACTTCAACTGGTAAAGTGCCAGTAAACGCAACACCAGAATACGCTCGCATGATGCTTGAAGTTATTCGCGACATGGGTGTTGCAGAAACTGTTGGTTTCAAACCAGCAGGTGGTGTGCGCACTGCTGAAGACGCAGCAGCATACCTAGCAATGGCTGACGAAATCCTAGGTGACAACTGGGTTGATGCTCGTCACTACCGTTTTGGTGCGTCTAGCCTGCTAACCAACCTACTAAATACATTAGAAGTATCGGACGACGTCGCTGATCCAACAGCGTACTAATTCCAATAATACGTCTGAACGGTAGCACCTAAACGGGTGCTACCAAACCTCTTCTATCCTACTACAACCATGGCTCAAAAGAGCTTGGGAGGCACTAATGTATTTACCACAAGAAATCATTCGTAAAAAACGTGACGGTGAAGTACTTACCGCAGACGAAATCAACTTCTTTATTCAAGGCGTAGCGAACAACACGGTATCTGAAGGTCAGATTGCGGCGTTTGCTATGACGATTTTCTTTAATGAAATGACCATGGATGAGCGCATCGCCTTAACGTGTGCAATGCGTGATTCGGGCATGGTTATCGACTGGAGCCACATGAACTTCGGTGGTCCAATTGTCGACAAACACTCAACCGGTGGTGTGGGTGACGTAACTTCTTTAATGCTTGGCCCAATGGTGGCAGCGTGTGGCGGTTTCGTACCTATGATCTCTGGCCGCGGTCTTGGTCATACAGGCGGTACGCTGGATAAACTTGAATCTATCCCTGGTTACAACATTACGCCGAGCAACGATGTTTTTGGTCAAGTAACCAAAGACGCTGGTGTGGCGATCATCGGTCAAACTGGTGACCTTGCTCCTGCGGATAAGCGTGTTTACGCGACTCGTGATATTACCGCAACGGTAGACAATATCTCCCTGATTACGGCGTCGATCCTTTCTAAGAAACTGGCGGCGGGTCTGGAATCGCTAGTGATGGACGTAAAAGTGGGTTCAGGTGCATTTATGCCAACTTACGAAGCGTCTGAAGAGCTAGCAAAATCAATCGTTGCGGTAGCAAACGGTGCTGGCACTAAAACTACGGCAATTCTTACGGACATGAACCAAGTATTGGCGTCTTCAGCGGGTAACGCAGTGGAAGTTCGTGAAGCGGTTCGTTTCTTAACGGGTGAATACCGTAATCCTCGTCTACTTGAAGTGACCATGGCTTCATGTGCTGAAATGTTAGTACTTGGCAAGCTTGCTGAGAACACAGAAGACGCACGCGCAAAACTGATGGAAGTGCTGGATAACGGCAAAGCGGCTGAGTGCTTCGGCAAGATGGTTGCCGGTTTAGGCGGCCCTGCGGACTTCGTAGAAAACTACGACAACTACTTAGAAAAAGCAGCAATCATTAAGCCAGTTTACGCAACAGAAACGGGCATTGTCTCTGCAATGGATACACGTGCTATCGGCATGGCTGTGGTTGCTATGGGTGGTGGTCGTCGTGTTGCTACTGATGAAATCGACTACGCAGTTGGTTTCGACGAGTTCATCCGCCTAGGTGAGGTCGCAGACAGTGATAAACCTCTTGCGGTCATCCACGCTCGCACTGAAGAGCAATGGGAAGAAGCGGCAAAAGCACTGCGCAGTGCAATCAAAGTAGGTGGTGAATACACACCAACTCCAGAGGTTTACCGCCAAATTCGTGCAGAAGATATCTAATAGAACAAGTAATTACACAAGGCCTACTCAACCATAATAAAAAGCCGAGTGGGCCTAAGGAACGAGCAATGAAAAGAGCATTTATTTTAGTACTAGACTCATTCGGTATCGGTGCAACTGCCGATGCTAAAGAATTTGGTGATGTAGGTTCAGACACACTAGGTCACATCGCTGACCAATGTGACAAAGGCTTAGCAGATAACGACAATCGCCAAGGTGCACTTCGCCTTCCAAATCTATCGAAACTTGGTTTGGCAATGGCGCATAAAGAATCGACAGGTCGCTTCGCACCTGGACTAGACGCAGACGCTGAAATCATTGGTGCATACGGTCATGCAGCAGAGCTTTCTTCAGGTAAAGACACGCCGTCTGGTCACTGGGAAATCGCAGGTGTTCCTGTTCTGTTTGACTGGGGTTACTTCACTGACAAAGCAAACAGCTTCCCGAAAGAATTGACTGACCGCATTCTTGAGCGTGCGGGGCTTGACGGTTTCCTAGGTAACTGTCACGCGTCTGGTACTCAAGTTCTTGACGATCTTGGTGAAGAGCACATGAAGACTGGCAAACCAATCTTCTACACGTCTGCTGACTCTGTATTCCAAATCGCATGTCACGAAGAGACTTTCGGTCTAGACCGTCTACTAGAGCTTTGCCAAATCGCACGTGAAGAGCTAGAAGATTACAACATTGGTCGTGTTATCGCGCGCCCATTCGTTGGTGCTGGTAAAGGTCAATTTGAGCGTACAGGTAATCGTCGTGATCTTTCTGTAGAGCCACCATCAGCAACGGTTCTTCAGAAGCTCGTTGATGAGAAGCAAGGCAACGTGGTTTCTATTGGTAAGATTGCTGATATCTACGCAAACTGCGGCATCACTAAGAAAGTGAAAGCGACAGGTATCCCTGCATTGTTCGAAGCAACGCTAGAGCAAATCAAAGAAGCGGGCGACAACACGATCGTATTCACTAACTTTGTAGACTTCGACTCAGCTTACGGTCACCGTCGTGACGTAGCGGGTTACGCAGCGGCACTTGAGTACTTCGATGATCGTATCAACGAAGTGCTAGAGATTATGGAAGAAGACGATGTGCTTATCCTAACGGCAGACCACGGCTGTGACCCAACATGGCCAGGTACTGACCATACTCGTGAGCACATCCCAGTATTGGTTTATGGTCAAAAAGTACCAGCTGGTTCTCTTGGCCGCCGCGAAACATTCGCAGATATCGGTCAAACATTGGCAAGTTACTTCGGTACTTCTCCAATGGATTACGGTAAGAACTTCCTATAATTAGTTAGGTTTTTGAAAACTAGGAGCTTGATAGCTCCTAGTTTTATGTTTGCAGTATGTAAATGCTGCTTGTCGGAAATGAGAATACTCTGGCTTATATCGCCTTAAGCGCGGAGCGCTAGAGAAAGGTTAAGGAAAAGAAAATGGCAACTCCACATATCAATGCTGAAATGGGTGCATTTGCAGACGTCGTACTGATGCCTGGTGATCCACTACGTGCAAAATACATCGCAGAGACTTTCCTTGAAGATGTCGTTCAAGTGTGTGACGTTCGTAATATGTTTGGTTACACAGGTACATACAAAGGCCGTAAGATATCGGTAATGGGCCACGGTATGGGTATCCCATCATGCTCGATTTACGCGACTGAACTAATCAAAGACTTCGGCGTGAAGAAAATCATCCGTGTTGGCAGCTGTGGCGCAGTGAATGAAGACATCAAAGTGCGTGATGTTGTGATCGGCATGGGTGCATGTACTGACTCTAAAGTGAACCGTATCCGCTTTAAAGGTCATGACTTCGCGGCAATCGCAGACTACAACATGGTTCGTGCGGCAGAAGACGCTGCAAAAGCTCGCGGTATTGACGTTAAAGTTGGTAACCTATTCTCAGCAGAGCTTTTCTACACGCCAGATCCAGAAATGTTCGATGTAATGGACAAGTACGGCATTGTTGGTGTTGAAATGGAAGCGGCTGGTATTTACGGTGTTGCGGCAGAATACGGTGCAAAAGCTCTGACAATCTGTACGGTTTCTGATCATATCAAGACTGGCGAACAGACTACATCTGACGAGCGTCAAACGACATTCAACGACATGATGCTAATCGCACTAGATTCAGTATTGCTTGGTGACGAAGAGTAAGCGACGAAGAGTCATTCTATTTTTCGCTCTCAAGAGCTAAAAAAACAGCCCACACATTGCGGGCTGTTTTTATATGAGTTGTTAGCGCTACCTAGTTACTTGGTTAGCAGCAGGTTTGGCGCTTTTTTACGACGTATCGGTTGTCGACGTAAAATCAAGATGAACAACATACCACAGACAAAGCTCATTAAGACCATCATGTACATATAACGATCGCTCTTGCGATAGTGGTGGTCAGAAATAGCCGTCACCCGGCCCGTCTCAAAGGTCACGCGAACAAAACCGATAAGCGCACCATCTGCAAAAACTGGTTCAACCAACTGCTGGCGACCAATGGAAGCTGTTGCCAAAGGCGTATCCAGGCCAAGAACTTCGCGTACCGATAATGCCTCTTCACTAGACGCTAAACGTACACCCTGTGCATCGTAGATTGTTGCATCAAACACTAAACGGTCTTGTGCTAGCTGGTTTGTTAGCTGAAGTAATCGTTCTTGATCTTTAGTTAAAATCATCTCACTGGCAGAAAGAGACGCCTGTGAAATCAAAACTTTGGTGAGCGTTTCAAGCTGTTGTGCTTGAATTTTCTCATTACCCTTACTGATCACAACACTGTTTTTTATTGTGATAAACAACATCACACACAGTAGGATTAGTGCCAGAATTCTTAGGGCATTCCTTACTGAGAACAAAGATTCACTCATGCTCTTTACTCATCCATTTAAAATAAAACAAAGACTTGCCTTTTTAGTTTGTTGAGGTAACGTTTTAGCAAAGTCATAAGGGATTATATACATGGACGCGTCAAAAAGCTTGCCTATCAGAAAACATACGACACTTTTAAAACGATTACCCGAGACTCGATTTGCCTCCCAATTAGATAAAGCAAAAGCAAACTGGATCGTATTTGCTGAGTACCTTTCGCCAAGTCACTTCGAAGACATTGATTTCTTCACCGGCTTTTACAACCCAATACTAGAAACGTGGAAAGTTGGCCAATATGAAGTAGCCCTGATGGCCGGAGAGTTGACTCCTCAACATGAAACGATCTTACAAAGTCTCAACCTAGATTACGCCTCGCTTAATGAAGTGCCCGATCTATCAACCCAAGGGTTGATTGTATTTGATATGGATTCAACGGCGATCCAGATAGAGTGTATTGATGAAATCGCGAAACTGGCAGGAGTAGGGGATGAGGTCGCTGAAGTCACTGAACGTGCCATGCAAGGTGAGCTGGATTTTGAGCAAAGTTTACGTCAGCGAGTTGGTAAGCTCAAAGGTGCCGATGAATCAATTCTTGAACAAGTTCGTGCCCAGTTACCATTCATGCCGGACTTTGAAGCGCTAATTGCGACGTTGAAAGCCTTGGGCTGGAAAACAGCGATTGCCTCCGGTGGTTTTACTTACTTCTCTGATTACATCAAAGATAAAGTCGACTTAGACTTTGCTCGCTCCAATCAATTAGAAATTATTGACGGCAAACTCACGGGTAAAGTACTTGGCGATGTGGTAACGGCGCAGATGAAGTCTGACATTCTAGTGGAACTGGCGGATGAATATGAAATTGAGCAGCACAACACGGTTGCTGTCGGTGATGGCGCTAATGATCTTGTGATGATGTCGGTGGCAGGATTAGGGATTGCGTATCACGCAAAACCAAAAGTGGAAGCTCAAGCGCAATCAGCGATTCGCTTTGCAGGGTTGGGCGGTGTGCTCTGTATTTTATCTGGCGCATTGGTGAAGCAGCAAAAGGTCAGCTGGAAAGCTAAACCTTAACCATCCATTCAAAAACACCGCCAGAAAGGCGGTGTTTTTTTTCAATTTGGTATGACTTTGAATTTACTCGGTTAACTCCAATCTAATTACAACCTCTTCAGTAATGTCTTCAAATTCACTGTAACCAACGAGCGCTGTTAACTCTTTTTCTAACTTGCTCGCTTGATGTACGCCAAATTGGGTTAAGTCACTTAAATCTTGTTGCAGTAATGATGTCATCGGATCGAAAATTGGCGCAGTAGAAAGGCGAATCACGTAAAAGTCACCCATCATTCGCGCTTTCTTTATAAATTGAATCCGCTCTTTTACGCTGTTGAACTCTTGATGAAGCTTTGACTCAATGCCTGTAATTTTATTGCCTACTTTTGCGGCGCTTATGTAGATATCCTGATGTCTGGCTTGAGCACCTTCTACACGTTTTATTGGCTCTGCGATTAATGTGCTTGTCCGGCCTTTAAAGATAGGTTCAAGTGACAACAGTTGGTCATGCCCAAGACGGGCAAAAAGCTCAATGTGTTTAGGTAGCGGCAAGTTCACCCCGATAACGGGGGTTTTGATTGAAGATGACGTACTCTTACTGATAAAAATGGGCGTGCTCAGCGTACGCGAGAGCAACATGCAGTGCAGCCTTTCAAGTAGAGCATTACTTGGTAGCGTCTCTTTTTGCGGGATTAGCTTGTCTTGATTGTGCTCGATAATGCTGTTGAAAAAAGCGATTACCTTCATGGTTTGGCTGCTTTCATCAATAACTAGCTGCACGCTACAACCGTCTGGGCTTACACGAATTACTCGGTATGGCACCGACATTAACGGCAATTTTTTATCGTAGAGTTGTAATTCTCGAAAGTTGATTCTTACCTCTTGCCCAGAACGTAACATCGTAGGCTCACTTAGCCTAATTCCGAGTCCTCGTTTGGAAAGGTCAACAGTACAGCCGCCTGTTTTAGTTTGTCCTGAGTACAACTCTAAAGGTGTTTTAAAACGATAACGAGGCTCTTTTCGACGAGACTTTGCATCAAAATAAATGCCCTTTGGATTGCCGATAACTCTTCTCGGGTGACGAAACGCGTTTAACGTATTAGCGGGTAAGCGCGGCTTTTCAGTTAGCAGGTAATCCTGCCCTGATTTTTCGTCAGCAATTTCTTGCAAAATACCAATATGAGTCAGTGATTGAGACGTTTCTGCTAACTCTGGAGAGAAAGCTGCTAGGTCTTCCTGTTCTTGCTCAGATAGTTCAAAGATTGAAATTCTAAAGGCGCGCCAACTCTCTCGTTTGCCACCTAAATGCCAAAATAGCTGGCGCTGTTCGCGAGTTGCTTCAGGGCGAAACATCGAATAGAAATAGGTTCGATTCTCGTGCTCGTGAGTAAATGAATAAAGGACATTGGTTGTTCCTTTCACACCAGGCTTAATGAGTGACGCGATGCGTTGCTCGTTGAATAAGGAACCAAACATTTGCTGGTTTCTCTCATCGTGCCAGTATTGCCAAAGCTTTTGATTGTTTGGCGTTAACATTGCTAATTTTAGGTCACTACCATCAAAGAATAGAGGCAAGCTGCTGGTGTGCTTTAGTGCGATGTGCTCATAACCGCGAGTTCGAGCTCGAATAATCTTGTCTTGATTGTCGTGACGAGCCCTTTTAGCAGCACTGTTGAGCGCTTCATCTATCACTCTGGTGACGACATTGGTGTCAGTTAAGCGTATGGTTCTGAGGTATCGAACTGAGTCATTTTCGTAACAGTCATCAACCGCGAGTATGCGGTATGCAAGCGGTTTCTCTATACCTGCAACGTTAGATTTGCTGGCAAATTCAGTAAACGTGACCTGAATAATTTCCCCAAGGTTATATTTAAATGCGCTAGGGACTTTGAACTTTGCGCCAGAGCTAGATAAATCAATGCTTAATCCATGAAGAAGCTGCCCTTTAGAACGGCAAATTTCAACTTGAGATTGGACTTTCAAGCGTTTTTCTTGGCGCTTTAAATCGTAGCCTAGGTGAACGGGTTCTGCTAAGAACGGGCTTTTAGGATCCGTTAACGATTGCGTTTTTTGCTGAGTAAGGCGCTTGCTCATTACGCGAAAGTTATTTCGCGTGTTGACCAATGCTTCCCACATTCCTTCCGTGTAGCAGCCAAACTTTTTGATGTTTTTATGGTAAGCGTTGAAAGCAACATCATCCAACCAATGTGGAATACCATCCAAAATATACTCGCGACATTCGCCTTGAACGCGACCTCGCAAATCAATGCTTTTTTTGCATGGAGCCATTAAGCGGTTAAGTTCCATTTTAACCAAAATTTTGGCCGAAGGCGGCTCTTCCTCGGTCAGTTGGCCAAGGACAAAGTCAAAGTCATTCGTACCGTAAACGGGAATGAGTCGTTCTGCGAGCGAGAGAATTTCAGATTGCTGCATTATTTCTGTTAGAGTATGTCGTTACTTTAAATTGTATCGGCT
>NZ_WXWS01000055.1:0-11598 GCF_009904715.1 Vibrio sp. V42_P2S4T144
TTGGTTAGAATAATCAGGGGGTTAAATCAAACGCCTATTATTTCTGTTTTGGAATAATTTATTTAAAATTTTTGAGGTTTTTGTTGTGTCAGTTATCAATAGGATAGTAGCGAGGCGTACTCAGCTTTCGCAAAGCGGTCGTTTGGTTGGCGATTGGATTGTTGAAAACGCAGAAAAGGCGGCGCTGCTCACCAGCCAAGAACTTGCGGCGCAAGTAAAAGTGAGTCAATCGAGCATTGTGAAATTTACTCAGCGTATCGGCTTTAAAGGTTACAGCGAGTTTAAGTTAGCTCTGAATGAAGAGATTGGCCGTAAGCATGCGATGCAGTCGACACCGCTGCACAGTGATATTTTGGCTGACGACCCCATTGCGGTAATTTCACAGAAACTGGTGAAAGCGAAAACCGACGCTATGTTTCAAACTACCAATACGCTGTCTTACGAAGCGTGTCACCAAGCGGTGAAATGGTTGAGTGAAGCGCGTCGAGTGCAAGTGGTCGGGATTGGGGGCTCTGCACTGACCGCGAAGGATTTAAGCTTTAAACTGCTTAAACTTGGTATTACGGCGCTTTCTGAACAAGACAGCCACGTGCAGATTGCTGTTGCCCGCACGCTCTCTCCAGAAGATGTTCAGATCGCAATCTCGTTTTCGGGTGAGCGCAAAGAAATTCTCGTCGCGGCAGAAGCGGCAAAAGAGCAGGGCGCGAAGGTGATTGCGTTATCTGCGCCTGGAAGAAGTCGCTTGCGCGGTATTGCCGATATTACGTTTGATACGATTGCCAATGAAACGGAACATCGCAGCTCATCCATTGCTTCGCGTACCGCGCAAAACGTGATCACCGATTTGCTGTTTATCATCTTGGTTCAGCAAAGAGACGACAGTGCCCGTCAGTTGATCAGCGATATTAGTACCGACATCAAACAGATCCTCACATGATCGCTTGTTTAACAGCGGACTAGAGATCCGGATCGTGCCTCAGCAAAGCAATAAAAGCGGAGAGATGTTTTTCAATGGTGAGATCGGCAGAAATCGCGGGTAATTCCAACGTGATGCAAGGTAAATCACGTTCACTACACCAAGTGCCGAATGAGCCGGGTGTTTCGTAGTCGACATCGTCTACAATTGGCAGTTGGAACTGCTCGCGGAGCCATTTGGCAAGGTCGGAATGTTTGGGATCATCCACAAACGCAAGCGGTTCATGAAACGACACCACAAACTTTGGCTTGCGCAGTTCAATCAAGTTAATTAAAGCGCTAACTTCAGGCTCTAGTTGATTTTTAGTGCCAGTTTTCACCTGTACGTCTCGAACGGGGGTGTGAGAACTCCATCGATACACTGTGCCATGCTCAGTCCAATTTTGGGTTGGAAACGCGCGATTGAGATCCACTTGGTTTGCATTTGCGCGTGTGCCTAGCTGGTTGCCGTCCGGATTCAGTGACAGAATCACATCATGTCGTAAGTTTTCAGCAGGCAAGCTTCTTAGCGCGCAGGACAAACCTGCAATCGAGGCTGTCTCATCCCCGTGAGTGCCTGCCAAAATCAAACCTCGTGAAGCACTTTCGACTTGAGCCGGAAAATACAGTAATGGCGCACCAAGCACGGATTGACCGTATGATGTTGGCCGAATTAAAAATGCCGCTCTTTCCGTTCTTGGAATTAGACTCACCGTAATCTCCTGATTGATGAAGTAGTATCAATATCTAAGCTAATTACACCTAGCTAAACTGAACCGTTTAAACTCGTCAACGGTTGAAATGTTAATTGTGGCACTTGCTTCACAAGACGCGTTAGGAGAACGAAAAACGATATGGATTTTAAAAAACATTCAACGGCGTTGCTGATTTCCTCTTTATTCACCCCTTTTCTTGCTACATCAGTTGCTGCGGAGACCTTACCTAAAGGCATTCAACTTGCCGCAGAACAGCATTTAGTACGTGCGAATGACGCAGAGGCGGCGACGCTTGACCCAGCGAAAGCCGAAGGTCTGCCAGAAATGCATGTGATTCGTGACTTATTTGAAGGGCTTGTGATTCAAGATCGTGACGGAAACATTATTCCCGGTGTGGCAGAATCATGGGAAACCAAGGATAACCAAACCTTTACTTTTCACTTGCGCAAAGACGCGAAATGGTCGAATGGCGAGCCTGTGACAGCGGATGATTTTGTCTATTCACTGCGCCGAGCGGTGGACCCGAAGACCGCTTCTCCAAATGTTTGGTATCTCAAACTCACCAAGATCAAAAACATCGCCGATGTAGCAGAGGGCAAAAAGCCTTTGGACGATCTCGGTATCAAGGCAGTGGATAAATACACCCTACGTTTTGAGTTGGACAGTCAAGTGCCGTACTTTGTTGCTATGACTGGGCACACGTCCATGATGCCAGTGCATCAAGCGACAGTGGAAAACCGCGACAAGCCGTGGAGCGATCCAGACCAATTTGTTAGCAACGGTGCATTCACATTGGATAAGTGGGTCGTGAATGAGCGCATTGAACTGGTTAAGAGTCCAAGTTACTGGGACAGCGCAGATACGCATCTAAACAGAGTGACTTACATTCCGTTTGAAAACCAAAACGCGTCTATCAATCGCTATGCGGCAGGAGAGCTGGATATCACGTCAGATGTGCCGACTCATTTGGCGCAGAAGCTTAAACAAGATTACAAGCAGGCTTACACGGTGGTGCCATTATTGTGTACGTATTACTACGCGTTCAATACCACTCGTCCGCCATTTGATGATGTGCGAGTGCGTCAAGCGGTGTCGTACTCCATCATGCGTGATGTGATTACGAATGGTGTCACGCAAGTGGGCAACCTTCCTGCTTATACTTTTGCGCATCAGTACACCGCAGGGTTTGATGCGACGCCGCCTGAATACAGTAAGTGGAGTCAGCAACAACGTGACGAGAAAGCGCGTCAGTTGTTAAAAGAAGCGGGTTACAGCCAAGACAAGCCGCTCGATTTTAAATTGCTGTACAACACCAGTGAGGCAAACAAATCGATCGCGGTTGCGATAGCGTCGATGCTACAAAAAAATCTCGGTGCACACGTGGAGTTAGAAAACCAAGAGTGGAAGTCGTACTTAGTGGCGCGTAAACAAGGCAATTTCGATGTGATGCGCGCTTCCTGGTGTGGTGATTACAATGAAGCGTCTACTTTCCTGAGCTTACTTCGCTCAGGTTCTTCGGGTAACTTTGCACGTTACAGCAATGAAGCGTACGACAACGCGATGAACAGTGCATTGGCCGCAACCGATGAGAAAGCGCGCCAAGGTTTCTATGATCAAGCCGAGCAATTGTTGGCGGCGGATATGCCAATCGCACCGATTTACTACTACATGCAAGCGCGTTTGGTTCGTCCTACGGTTGGCGGTTTTGCCAAGAGCAACGTAGAAGGTCGTATCTACTCGAAAGACCTCTACATCAAGAAGTAGCGCTCAAAACAAGCGATAAATATGAAGCCCCGAAGATGTATCTTACGGGGCTTCTTTTTATTGTTAGCGAGTGGAGAGCTTGTTCACGAGCATAGCGACTCGTTTGCCAAGATACTCTGCTGTTGCAACATCAGAAGCATGCAACTGACCATCTTCACCACCTTGTGCAACAATACCACCTTGTACACCATAACGATTCAGGTTTTGCTCCCCAGAATTGCTGATCTTATCCAACCCGACCCACATCATGCCGTGTTGGTTAGCGAGCGTTTGTAGATATTGTAATGTGCAAGATTGGTCGCCATTCATTGCCCCACCACTGGTAAAGCCAGCCGCGATTTTGCTCGCCCATTTTTGGTAATACCAAGATTCACTGCTTGCATCTGCAAATGCTTTAAACTGCGCTGCTACACCGCCCATATAGGTCGGTGAGCCAAAGATAATCGCATCACACTCAGCAAGTTCATCCATTAGTTTAGGGTTCACAAAACGTCCCTCAATAATCTCATTGCCTTCAATTCGGTGAGAGAGGATTTCACAGTCATCTTGCTGCTTAATGCCTTGTTGTTCAACGCCTGCGGCAATCGCGCGAGCAAGCTGACCAGTAACGTCGGTTTTAGAGAAATAAATAATCGCAATTTTGGACACAATGGTTCCTTTTTTCATTGTTGATTTTTAATCGTGCGACTAAGGCTAAAACCTCAAGTTAAGTTGAGGTCAACACTAAAACTTAAAAAGAAGTGCATTAAAAAGCCGATGTAGATACATCGGCTTTTTAGTGGGTTATTTCTTTCTGCGAGTATAAATCCGAGATTTTACTTTACTTGGCTCTGGCTTGTTTTTCGCCAGCTTTAGCACTGCTTTTTGCAAAATCTGATTGTTTGGGTAAGTGATTAAGTTTCCGTTGTCGTGCTTAATTAACACGTGAAACATACTGATTTCTTGAATCTCACCGCAGATGTCTTCATCTTTATCTACGACTTTAATTCGGTCACCCACTCGGTATGGGAAGACAAAAAAGATCAAAAAGCTGGCAGTGATGTTGCTCAGAATTGACCACTGCGCAATAAACGCCACACCTAATACGGCAAAAATGGACGATAGGAACAAAGACACATCGCCATAGCCAATACCTGTGATAATGGCAAAAATAGAGGCGGTCAAAAATAGCAGCGCGACATTGAAACAGCGCTGAATAAAACTCAAACGAGCCTTTTTTACACCTTTCGTTGTTGCCAAATTTAGGATGGCTCTATTTACAATCCTCTTCAGGATGCGATACGCGATCAGGACAAAAATGCCCATCAATAGTTTGTAACCGAGGGAGCCCGTAGTGAAATACTGGCTCACTTGCTCTAATTGGATCCAATCATTCATTTCTTCATCTCGACGATATCTAGAAAGCGGCTTTTATAGCTGATTTTTTGCTGTAAGTAATCACAATTTTTCTTTACACCATTTGTCTCTGTGTTGAGGTACTACAGAGTACTATATTGGTTAATCAAAGACTTAGTGAGCATTGCGAACTCTTTGGCTTTATTACTTATATTCAACCAAAGCTGACGTGATTTTGAAAAGAGCAATCTTTGAGCTGTATCCCATATCCGACATTCTATGACGCTAGTTCCTTATAAACGAGCTGAATATGACTTTTGTCCTGATAACCTAAGGTGTATTAATTGAAATAGCTTTTAGGGCGTTGAAAAATGGAAGAAGATGAAAAGGCGATTATGATTTTATTCGTGATTGTTGGCCTTGTACTCGTTTGGGTCGCGCTTGAAGAACTTAAATATCTCGGGCTCCCAATAAAATAAGCCCCGTTAAACACAAGTTAAACGGGGCCCTTGTCTTTTATCAATGTGAATTCAGGCTAGCTAACCGCACGCACTTTGCCTTGTTTCAAATCGTTCAGCACTTGCGCTTTAGGGCCATCTGCAATGATGCTGCCTTTTTCCATCACAATTACGCGATCAACGATGTCGAGCATAGACGTTTTATGCGTAATCAGAATCAGCGTTTCACTAGGTTTCAACTGTGCTAATTGATGTTTAATGTGCATCTCTGAGCGATTATCCATCGCACTGGTTGGTTCATCCATTAGTAGAACAGGAGGACGACCCAAAAATGCACGAGCGATCGTGACTGCTTGACGTTGACCACCCGAAAGCATTGCTCCACCTTCACCAACTTGGCGTTCTAAGCCCGCTGGGTCAGATTGCGTAAACGCAGTAACACCGGCACGATTTGCTGCGTCTAGTACGTCACGGTCATCGGTTAATGGGCGACCTAGCGTAATGTTGTCGCGGATAGAACCAAAGAACAGATTCGAATCTTGCGGCACACAACCAATATTACGGCGAATGTCGACATGATGCAGCTGTGCGATGTCGGTATCATCAATGCGAACATGACCTTCCGTCGGCTGATACAAGCCCATGATGAGACGTTCTAACGTGGTTTTACCCGAACCGATACGGCCTATGATCGCTACTTTTTCGCCTGGGTTAATGGTCAAGCTCAAATCTCGAATCGACGCCACCGGTGAATCTGGGTAGTGGAAGGTCACGCGTTCAAGTTCAATTTTGCCTTGTACTATTGGGCGGTGAATGTAACGTTTACCTTCTTCTTGTTCATCCGGCATTTCCATGACTTGATTGATAATTGTCATAGAAGACTTCGCTTGGTTGTAGCGCGTAGAGAGTAAGGATAACTGAACCAAAGGACCAATCGCGCGGCCGCTAAGCATGGTTGCGGCAATCAAACCGCCCATGGTTAAGTCGCCTTCTGCAATTAAGTAAACGCCTAGGATGATCATCCCTACGTTACTACTTTGCTGCACAAAACCTGCTGCGTTTTGAATGCTATCCGTAATTCGGCGGCTTTTTATATTCCAGTTCGCCATGTGCGCAACTGCCTCTTCCCAGCGGTATTGGAATTGGCTTTGCGCACTGAGCATTTTTACGGTTTCTAACCCAGCCAAGCTCTCTATCAAATTGGCATATTTTTGCGATGCTAGGCGTGAACCCTCCTCAATGGAGCGACGCAGCGGCCCTTGTATAAGTAGCGAGTGAATAATCAAAATGACCACGCCCACCATCGGTACATACACAAGATCGCCAGCCATTAACCATATAATCACTAAGAACAAAATGGCAAAAGGCAAATCAATGAGAGCACTGACGGTCGCTGAAGTAAAAAACTCTCGAATAGATTCGAATTCTTGTAAATGGCGAGCGAAGGCACCGACCGAAGGCGGCTTCGATTCCATTCTAATCCCCATCACTTTGCTGAACAGTTTGGATGAAATCAGAATGTCAGACTTCTTGCCCGCCACATCAATGAAGTAATTTCTCAGCGACTTGAGAATGAAGTCGAACAGGAACACGACAAAGATGCCACTTGCTAGTACCCATAGGGTTTCAAACGCAAGATTCGGAACCACTTTGTCGTACACCAAGCGAGTGAATAGCGGAGCGGCAACCGCAAAGAGGTTGATGAGAAGTGATGCGATTAAAACATCACGGTAGATGCGTTTTGACTGCCACAAGGTTGACCAGAACCAGTGGCCTTCGTTGGTTTTGAGCACTTCGGGAGAGCGCTCATCGAAACGGAATTGCTTTTTAACTAAAAAGTACCGACCAGTGTATTGCTCAAGTAGGTCTTCTAATGGAATAGAGATCGGCACCATTCCACTTTCTAGGGTGGTGACTTCGGCCTCGCGTTTCTCCATATTGATGCTGTTGAGAACGCAAGAGTCACCGCCTTTAAGAACTAAGATTGCTGGCAGAATTAGGCTAGAGATGCTCTCCAGCTCTGCGCGGTTTTCCTTGGCAACCAATCCGGCCCTTTCCGCTGCTCTTGGTAGCAAAAATGGGGTCAGTTTACCGTCAGATAGCGGTAGTCCGTTGACTAGCGCTTCTGGCGAGTTAGCTAACCCATAGTAACGGCTAACGTAGATGAGCGAATTCAGTAAAGGGTCTTTCATCGTTGATAAACCTTTTTATTCCTTGTCGACGATGAATCCTTGGAATACCTCAACAAAATGTTCAGTGAGGAAGTCCAACTGGATTTGAGTTTCGATACGCGATGCGATAGTCGTAATACCAAGGTTGTGGGCAGTACGAGAGATCGACGTTAGCGTGAATTTCTGTTTTTCGTCGTGCAAGTTGTGTGTGAATAGGTAATCGAGCTTCACATAGTTCGGGCGGAACTCTTGGATGTATTCCAAAGATTGGAAGTTACGTCCGTAGTTATCTACGCCGAACTCAGCACCTGATTGGCGAATGGCATTACATAACAGTGCTGTGTGGTGAGGCTGATCGATAAAGCATTCCTCTGGAATTTCAAAGTGTAGCTTAGAGGCCACTTTGGCGTGTTTCTCTAGCATGCTAGTTGTCCAGCGAATAAACGATGGTTGAGACAAGCTGCTTTGCGCGATGTTAATCGCGACTGGGTCATTAAGTTCACCATTTTCTAGCATCTTAATCATTGATTCAATGACATACTGGTCAAAGATGTTGGTGGCGTCTAACTGTTCTAGTGCGAATAGGTATTGATTCGCACGATACGTTTCACCATCTTTTTCGATGCTTGAAAATACTTCGTTGTGGAATACTTTACCCCATGTGTTTTTCGCAGCTTGGAAACGGAATTTAACCCAATCACTATGAATGGCTTCTTCAACCAACGCTTTCCATTGCTGTTTACCCATCAAACTAGAAGGTGTATCACTGCCAATGAAGCCGTATGGCTTGTCTGGTTGCGCTTTGGCTTTCGATAGTGCGTTGTCCACCATCGAGAGGATTTCAGAACGCGTTTTCTGATCTTTGCTGTGTGCAACCCCTAGTGACGCTTTAGGTTTTGCTAAGCCTGTTGGGTCAGTATTTAGGCCGTTCACACAATTGACGATGCTGTCCGATAAAATGCGTAACTCGCTCTCATCCATATGAGGGAAAAGCAAGCCGAACTCATCACTAGACAAGCGAGCAATAGTGGCACCCGGTACATCAATGGTGTTTTTCAAACGTTGAGACAGTTCTTTAACGTGGGCATCTGCGCGTTGGTAATCTTTGGTCTCGTAAATGTCGCCAATGTATTCAGCATGGAGTAGCGCGATACCCCCTTGCGTTTGCTCTGCAAGCCATTGGTCGATTTGGTTGATGTAGAATGAGCGGTTACCCAATTTAGATATAGGATCGAGGTAAGCCTGAGCACGCAGACGTTGAGCCTCTTTGGCTTGCTCTTTGAATGATAGCTCGATTTGAGCAGACATCATATTAATGCCATCTACCACCGCGATAAGATCTTTGGTTCTTGGACGAGCAAGCGGTTCACCAAATTGGTTATTCGCGATTTCATGCATTTTATTCACGATGGCCGTTAACGGCTTTAGCGAGCGACGTAGGATGTATGAAATTGCCACTAAACCAGCCAGAAAAATGACACTGAATACAGACAGCAACCCAATAAAACCTTGCCAGAGCTGCTCGTAAGCTGCGCCTGGGTGGCTAATGATTTCTACTTCGGCGAGCTGCATCCAACCACTGGTCACAACACGCTTATCGTGAATCGCTTTAAATAGATTCATGTCGATAAACCATTGTGGCACCGTACTTGGTTTAACTGGGTAGGTACGCACGATCTGGTAGTCAGAATCTAATGCTGTAAGACGAACAACGGAGTAGGTGCTGCCGTCAAACAGAGCATTAATCACGGACTCAACCGCTACTTTATCTTTGTCCTTTAGGTAAGGAGCCAGTGCCAAACCTACGGTGTTAATAGTGTTGTTGACCTCTGAACGTTGCTGTTGCTCCAAGCTGTCTCGAGTCGTGTTGAATTGGATTACGAATACTGATGCCAACAAGAGTATAAAGACCGTAACCATCCCCACCACAAGCTTCTTATATAGGGTCATGTTTCTCACTCGTCATAGTTAATTTTAGGTTTATTTAACTGCAACTTACGTTCGCGCGAGCGTAAGTCATTCCAAAGGCTCAACCGTGATGCTTTCCCTGCCAGCTCTCCAGTGCTAGCAGATGACTTCATCAACCACAGGTTTGTACCATTAAAACTGTATATCGGTAGCAAGTCGCTACGCTTAGAGGCTCGGACAATGTCAGGATTGATATTATCGAGAATGAGCGGCTCAGAACTTGGGGTAGGGTAGTAAGCTAATACCATGTGAAACTGATTCAGTTCGATGGCTTTTACGTATATTAACCGCATCTTTGAATCTGGTATTCCTAGCTCGAGTAAAGAGAAGTACTTAGCAATAGTGAAATCTTCACAGTCTCCTGCGTTACTCCCTAAAAATTCGAGTGGCGTAGCCCAATAATCTGTCTTTCCCCACAGTTTTATGTCGTCAACGAAATACAGCTGATTAAAAAAGTCGTTAACGCCAGCGAGCTGTTCATGAGTCTCTAATTGTTTAAATAAGTCGAGGTTCTTTCGCCATGTATTTACGCGCAATCCCGCACGTTCGCCGTACACCGCTGTGACCGTATTGACCCATCGTTGTTCTTTACTGTTCAGCGCACCAAGTTGGAACGACAAACAACTTAAGCTGATTAATAATGTAACTTTACGCTGCAAATTGGATCGCATATTCGACTCGTATCACAAGTATACTCTTCTAGAGAGTTCGTCAGTGAGAAATAAGTGCTTTTTATTTAATCACTTATCGCTCAATACTCCCTATCGCGAGTATCTTAATGTGGTTTACTCCTTCAAGGCGTTCGTTTTGGCACTTAAAATCGGTTTAAGTAGATATTCCAAAACGGTTCGCTTCCCTGTGATGATATCGACCGATGCTGTCATTCCTGGAATGATTGGTAAATCTGCATCTTGACCAAAGTTTGTTTTTTCGGTGCGTACACGAACAATGTAGAAGCTGTTGCCTTCTTCATCTTGAGTGGTATCCGCGCTGATATGTTCCAACTCTCCCTCTAAACCGCCGTACTTTGTGAAGTCGTAAGCTGTAAATTTCACGATAGCATGAAGATCTGGGCGTAAAAATGCGATGTCTTTTGGCGCAATTTTCGCCTCTACCAATAGTGTGTCTTCTGTTGGTACGATCTCGACGATATCCATACCAGGTTGGATAACACCACCGACAGTATTGATGTTCAGTGTTTTGATTTTGCCTGTTACTGGCGAATTCACAACCGTTCGGTTTACTCTATCTTCCAAGCCCACCGCTGATTCAACCAAGGCAGATAACTGGTCTTGGGCGCTGTTGAGTTTCTCTTGCTGTTCAGAGCGGAATTTGAGTGCAACATCAATACGGTTGAGCATGGATTCTCGAATCGCTGATTGCAATACGGGAATCTTGAGCTCACTGGACGTCATTTCACGACGGGTATCGTTGACTTGGCGCTGTAATTTGAGCAGTTCAATACGAGGAACAACGCCCTCGTCTGCCAAAGGTTTGGTGATATCGAGTTCTTTTTTCGCGTATTGGTAGCTTTGACGCAAGTTCCTTACTCGCGCTTGGATCTCTACCAAGTCCTGCTGTTTTTGCTGCACTTGTTGGTCAATAACAGAAAGTTGGTTGCGTAAATTATCTAGATCTTCGCGATATTCTGCTTTTTGACGCTGTGTGAGTTGAGGTCGAGTCTCTTCCAAGGTTGGTGGGAAGGTCAGTTTACCGTAATCAAGTAGTACACTTTGACGCCAGTTTTCCGTTTCAAAATCACGATTAACGGCAACACTGTTAATAGAAGCGGATAGTTGCAGCACAGATGCGGTAAGGTTGGCAACTTGTTGCTCACGTTCACGAAAATCTGAGCGAAAGCGGGTGTCATCGATAAGCAGTAACTGTTGGCCTTTTTCAACCAACTGACCTTCTTTGACCAAGATTTCTTTGACTAAGCCCCCTTCTAAGTTTTGGACTACTTGTATCTGTGAGGAGGGAATCACTTTGCCTTGACCAACCGTGACTTTGTCGATTTCAGCCCAAGATGCCCAACCTATTGCTGCAATGAAAAATAGCACCATAACCCAGAGCATAAAACGCGCGCTGTTGGGGGTATTGAGGAGCAATGCTGCAGTTTTGTCATCAACAAAATCCAACTCTTCATCGTTGAGTTTGTTGTAGTTATCTCGGCTCATCACAGTCCCTGCTTATATAATTACGGATTATCTTTTTGATCTTATTATTATTAAC
>NZ_WXWS01000147.1:0-2224 GCF_009904715.1 Vibrio sp. V42_P2S4T144
TTTATATAGTTAGAGTATTAATGCCGAGCAGAGAAATCATTAAATTCCACTGAATGGCATAGAATGATTAGACAACTTGGTTGCAGCTGTTAAATCAATGTAAATAATGGGTGATTATATCCCGATAACTTGTTGCAATAAACAACAAGTTATCCATGACAGGGCGTGAATCACATCAAAAATCCACTTTAACGGAAGATAACTGTCGAAAAAGAGACCAAACGATAAAAAAAGTAAAAAAAGTACTAGACGGCATAGTGTGATATCCGTATTATTCCACTCCGCCGATAGGGCATGCGCCCGTAGCTCAGTTGGATAGAGCGTTGGCCTCCGGAGCCAAAGGTCGAAGGTTCGAATCCTTTCGGGCGTACCATTGCCTCGGAGGATACATCGGTAAAAATCAGTGGTGGCTATAGCTCAGTTGGTAGAGCCCCGGATTGTGATTCCGGTTGTCGCGAGTTCAAGTCTCGTTAGCCACCCCATTCTTTCTTTTTTAGATTGAATGCGGTAGCATTGCTCCCAATCTTGATTCAATCAAGATAAAACATCGTCGGTGAATAGCGCAGCTTGGTAGCGCATCTGGTTTGGGACCAGAGGGTCGGGGGTTCGAATCCCTCTTCACCGACCACTATTTAGTTTATGGCTCTAATAGAGCGGTAAACAGCAAAAATTGATGGTGGCTATAGCTCAGTTGGTAGAGCCCTGGATTGTGATTCCGGTGGTCGCGAGTTCGAATCTCGTTAGCCACCCCATTAATTAAGGTGACTTCTTAGTTGAAGTGTCCTGTCTGATTTGAGAAAATCAGCAAATACAGTTCGGTGAATAGCGCAGCTTGGTAGCGCATCTGGTTTGGGACCAGAGGGTCGGGGGTTCGAATCCCTCTTCACCGACCACTATTAGAAAGCCTGCTTTTTAGCAGGCTTTCGTCGTTTTAGAGTTTATGATCTCGCTTGGACTGTATTAGTCGGTAATGTATCAATGGATTTGAACCCAAGTGGGGTTCGCCTGAAGTTAGAATTCGGCTCTTCACCGACCGCTATTTAGAGCCCCAGTCGAAAGACTGGGGCTTTTTTGCATCTCTCCTGAAAAGAATCGGCATTCCATTTCAATTTTTCCCAAAAGTGTACAGCTCTAGGGGCTTTTGACCACCTATGATCCAAATGCTTTTCGAGCTGACAAAATAAACCCCAGAGCAGTGTCTGGGGTTTTGTAGTTTTCTAATCCGCTGCTTTTATTGGGCGAGTGTTTTAAGGATTTCTTTCAGTTCTACCGTTTCTTGGATTTCAAAACTTGGCGTTATATCCGTTGAGTTGCTTGCGCCTGTCGCATTCACCCATACACTCAAAATGCCCATATTGTTAGCGCCAGCAATGTCAGCAGGTAAAGAGTCGCCCACGTGTAGAGCCTCTTCTGGTTTTACTTCGACCAAGTCGAGCGCTTTTTGGAAAATACTTGTAGCAGGTTTCTCTTCTGGCTCTTCTCCTCCCACAATAATATGGTCCACCCAGTTGCTCATTTGTGTCGCGTTTAATTTAGGGTGTTGAGAAAAAATCGGGCCGTTAGTGATCACGACGAGTTTGTAATGTTGACGAAGGTCGCTGAGCATTTCTTTTACACCAGGGAAGAAAGTGAACGCGCCCATACGTGCAGAGTCAAAGTAGTCTTGAGCTTGTTGAGCCTCTTTTGCAGTGATGCTGACGCCTTGCTCCGCCAAGATGTTTTGGATCAGGCCACAACGGAAGGCATTTTCATCGGGTAGCAGAGCAACAAGGTGAGGGAACTCAGCATTCAGCTTTTTGTATACACCCTGTAAGTAGCGCTGCAAAAAAGCTTTTGGCTCAGTCACTTGTGGGTAGGTTTTATGAATCCAAGTTGTAAACGCTTGTCCTGCAACTTTATCGGCTTGTGACGTTGCACATAAAGTCTCGTCCATATCAAAAAAAATCGCTTTAAGCACAGGGGCTCCTTTTATTTACGGCTTGGCTTTGACACTGTTCATCTATTATCCCACTCTCAATTGTGTCGTAAAGGGTTAAAACCGGCGAGTTTTCTTATGACGTACGAATGAGGATAGCGGTACTTTCCTTTGCTTAGTCAATAAACCGCTTAAGTGGCGCATAATCTGCGTTGGAGCAGGATTTGTGTGGTTTTGCTGTTTTGTTCACGTTTTGACCTATCCTTTCTCTTCCTAAGTTTGGCTTTTTGTATTTGCCGACTATTTTAT
>NZ_WXWS01000147.1:2269-11598 GCF_009904715.1 Vibrio sp. V42_P2S4T144
TATGTTGAAAAAACACTTTTTGCATATGATATTGTTTGTTAAATGTTAATAAATGCACATGAATAATATGGTTAATGATCTTGTTTAGCTCATGTTTACTTTTAGAGCATTTTTCTAGTTTTATTGGTGCATGACGCACAAAAATAGTGTGATATGAAAATGGTTAAATACTTGTTAATGCATTTTTATTCGCTAATTGTGCGTTTATTTAATGTTTTTTCGGCGGAATATACTTTAATTGTTGCTTTTTTGTGTGATTTTTGCCAAATTATTTCCGCATTAAGATTTCAGAGTATTATTCTGAATTTGAACGGATTCATTCAGGTGATGAATGGTGCCTTTGGCGCGATTCGATACCACAGACAAGGCAGTAGAGGTCTGAAATGTCACTATTAGAAGTGAAAAACCTTCGTATTGAATACCCATCCCGACACGGCGTTCACGCTGCCGTGAAATCACTTTCTTTTCATATTGAACGTGGTGAAATCGTGGGTGTTGTTGGCGAATCAGGTGCGGGTAAATCCACCGTTGGTAACGCCGTTATTGATTTGCTTAGCCCTCCAGGTCGCGTTGCTAGCGGTGATGTATTCCTGGATGGAGAAAAAATTTCTGGCCTATCACCAGAAGCGATGCGTAAGGTTCGCGGCTCGAAAATAGGTTTTATTTTCCAAGATCCGATGACCTCACTCAATCCACTTTTTACTGTTGAGCAACAGCTAAAAGAGACGATTCACGCCAACATGAAGGTCTCTGATGAAGAGGCGTATCAGCGCGCGCTTTCTCTTATGCAGCAGGTTGGTATTCCGCAACCAGAAAACCGCTTAAAACAGTACCCGCACCAATTCTCTGGTGGTATGCGTCAGCGTGTTGTCATTGCTATTGCTTTGGCTGGTGAGCCTGATCTCATCATCGCGGACGAACCAACTACGGCGTTAGACGTTTCTATCCAAGACCAAATCCTCAACTTGATCCGCGAGCTGTGTATCAAGAACAATGTCGGCTGTATGTTGGTTACTCACGATATGGGTGTCGTCTCCAACGTCACCGATCGCGTGGCGGTAATGTATCGTGGTGACTTGGTGGAGTTTGGACCAACAGCCAAAGTATTGGGCGATCCTGATCACTCTTATACTCGCAGTCTAATTTCAGCGGTACCACGTTCAGACAGAAAGCTAGATCGTTTCCCGTTAGTAAGCTATATCGAAGAAGCGGCGGAAATGGAGCCACTCGATATCAAGAACCACTGGTTAGGACAAAGCCAAGATGAGCGTGAGTACACTGGCCCGCTTTTGGACGTGAAGAACGTCAATCTTCGCTTTGTGACCAAAGACTCTTTGTTCGAAAGCCGCCGAGAATACGTGCAAGCATCTAATAATGTGAGCTTTGAAGTGCACGAAGGCGAAACCTTTGGTTTGGTGGGCGAGTCTGGTTCAGGTAAATCGACCATTGCACGTGTGATTGCTGGTTTATACCAACCTAACTCTGGTCAGGTGAAATTCGAGGGCATTGACCTGACCGCTTTAACCTCTGAGAAAGAGCGCCGCCCGATGCGTCGTCAAATGCAGATGGTGTTCCAAAACCCATATACTTCAATGAACCCTCGTATGAAGGTATTCGATATTATTGCTGAGCCAATCCGTTTCCATAAATTGACGAAAAACGAGTCGGAAACTCGCCAAATCGTGAATGACCTATTGGATCATGTTGGTTTGGGTCGAATGGCTGGGCTTAAGTACCCTCATGAATTCTCCGGTGGTCAACGTCAGCGTATTTCTATTGCGCGTGCGTTGGCGACTCGTCCTCGACTTTTGATTTGTGATGAACCGACCTCAGCACTGGACGTATCGGTACAGGCACAAATTCTAAACTTGCTGAAAGATCTGCAAAGTGAGCTGAACTTGACTATGTTGTTTATCAGCCACGATTTACCTGTTATTCGTCAGATGTGTGACCGAGTAGGTGTGATGCAAATGGGTACACTTTTAGAAGTGGCCCCAACAGAACAGTTATTCACGGCACCTCAACACGAATACAGCAAAAAATTGATTTCTCTGATGCCGGAGTTTACTGGCTTGCGAGAAGAGATCGAAACGGCATAAACCAAGCAATTCGCTTGGCTAACCTTTAGTCATAACAAAGACGCAAACACAACAACAAGGGATCCGTATCCCCGCATGAAGGAGTTATGCAAATGAAAACCATGAAAAGCAAATTAGCAGTGGCGCTAATGGCTGCGGGCCTAAGCTTTAACGCAATGGCAGCAGATATCAAAGTTGGCTATGCAGCTGACCCAGTATCGCTTGACCCACATGAGCAGCTATCAGGTGGCACACTGCAAATGTCACACATGGTATTTGATCCGTTGGTTCGCTTTACTCAAAAAATGGATTTCGAGCCTCGCCTAGCAGAAAGCTGGGAACGTATTAACGATACGACTGTTCGTTTCAAACTGCGTGAAGGTGTGAAATTCCATTCTGGCAATACTCTAACGGCTGACGACGTCGTGTGGACGTTCCAGCGTTTACAAAGCTCTCCTGACTTTAAAAACATCTTCGACCCGTACGAAAAAATCGTCAAAGTTGACGACAACACGTTCGATCTTGTAACTAAAGGTCCTTACCCACTAGTGCTGCAAACCGCAACGTACATTTTCCCAATGGACAGCAAGTTCTACACGGGCAAAACTGCGGACGGCAAAGACAAGTCTGAGCTAGTGAAGCACGGTAACTCATTTGCATCGACTAACGTATCTGGCACGGGTCCATTCATTGTGACTTCACGTGAACAGGGCGTAAAAGTGGAATTTGAACGCTTTAAAGATTACTGGGACAAAGAGTCGAAAGGTAACGTTGATAAGCTAACGCTTGTGCCAATTAAAGAAGACGCAACTCGTGTAGCAGCGCTGCTTTCTGGCGGTGTTGACATGATTCACCCTGTAGCGCCAAACGACCACAAACGCGTTGAAGATGCTGACGGCATCGACCTAGTTACGCTACCTGGTACTCGTATCATCACGTTCCAACTAAACCAAAACAGCAACGAAGCATTGAAAGACGTTCGCGTTCGCCAAGCGATTGTTCACGCAATCAATAACGAAGGTATCGTGAAGAAAATCATGAAAGGCTTCGCAACGGCTGCTGGTCAGCAAAGCCCGGCAGGTTACGTGGGTCACGATGACAAACTGGTTCCTCGCTACGACTTGAAGAAAGCGAAAGAACTGATGAAAGAAGCGGGTTACGAAAATGGCCTGACGCTAACGATGATCGCACCAAACAACCGTTACGTGAATGATGCGAAAGTAGCACAAGCGGCAGCGGCAATGTTGTCTAAGATCGGTATCAAGGTTGATCTGAAGACCATGCCAAAAGCGCAATACTGGCCAGAGTTCGACAAGTGTGCGGCAGACATGCTGATGATCGGTTGGCACTCAGATACAGAAGACTCAGCGAACTTCAACGAGTTCCTAACGATGACTCGTAACGAAGAAACCGGTCGTGGTCAGTACAACTGTGGTTACTACTCAAACCCAGAAATGGACAAAGTGGTTGAAGCTGCGAACGTAGAAACGGATCCTGCGAAACGTGCAGAAATGCTGAAAGGTGTAGAAGCAACACTATACAACGACGCAGCATTCGTACCGCTACACTGGCAAAGTGAAGCGTGGGGTGCGAAGTCTAACGTGAAAGCGGCAGACATCGTTAACCCAATGGTAATGCCTTACTTCGGTGACCTAGTGGTTGAATAATCACGGTTAGTCGACTTTGAGGAGGGATGGATTTCCCTCCTCAACTTAAAGCACTCGACTCAGTTTTGTTTCAGTCGGATTGAGTGGGTTATTTAGACTGAATTTTCTCTCTAATTTAGAGATCTATGGATAGTTAAGGGGCAAGGAATGTTTTCGTTTCTGGTCAAGCGCCTGTTTCAGGCACTGATAGTGATGTTTGTGATCAGTTTGGTGGCGTTTGCCATTCAGGACAACCTGGGTGATCCGCTGCGTGAGCTTGTAGGTCAGTCGGTTTCGGAATCGGAGCGTCAAGCGCTACGCGACGACTTGGGCCTGAACGATCCCTTTATCACAAAGTACACGCGCTTTGTGGGTAATGCACTGCAAGGTGATTTGGGTACCTCATATTTTTTCAAGCGACCTGCGGTTGAGGTGATTCTCGACAAGCTGGTGGCTACATTAGAGCTCGTGTTTGGCGCGACGCTTATCATCATTGTTTTCTCTATTCCGCTTGGGGTGTACTCTGCGATTCATCCTAAGAGTGTTTTTACCAAATTTGTAATGGCGATGAGCAGTGTCGGTATCTCGATTCCGGTGTTCTTAACCGCAATCATGCTGATGTATGTCTTCTCCATAGAACTTGGTTGGTTGCCTTCCTATGGGCGAGGTGAAACCGCTAACGTACTCGGTTGGGAATCTGGCTTCTTTACCATTGATGGTATCAAGCACCTCATCCTACCTTGTATTGCGCTAGCGTCTATCATGCTGCCGTTGTTCATCCGTTTGGTACGTTCAGAAATGCTGGAAGTTCTGAATTCGGAATACATTAAGTTCGCCAAAGCAAAAGGTTTGAACTTACAAAAGATTTATTACCAACATGCACTTAAGAACACCATGCTACCAGTATTGACGGTAGGTGGCGTGCAGATTGGTACCATGGTGGCCTACACCATCCTGACTGAAACCGTGTTCCAATGGCCGGGCACTGGCTTCCTTTTCCTAGAGGCAATCAACCGTGTAGATACACCGCTGATCACTGCCTACGTTATCTTTGTTGGTCTGATCTTCGTGGTAACCAATACCATCGTTGACTTGCTGTACGGCATCATCAACCCAACTGTGAACCTAACTGGAAAAGGAGCTTAATCATGAGCCAATCAAATTTAACACCAGCTCCTGCTCCATCAGCGTGGCAGCGTTTCAAAGAGTCAGATTTTCTGTATTACTTCAAACGCGACAAAGTGGCGATGGCGAGTTTTACCGTCTTTATGATGTTCTTAGTATTGGCATTGGCTGCACCGATTCTTGCGCCAACAGACCCGTACGATCTGACGTCTATCGACATCATGGATTCAGAGCTACCACCGTCTTGGATGGAAGAGGGCGATGAGCGTTTTGTTCTTGGTACTGATGAGCAAGGCCGCGATATTTTATCGACCATTCTTTACGGTTCTCGTTTGTCTTTGACGATCGGCTTTTTAGCCGTCGGTCTTCAGTTGATTCTGGGTATCATCATTGGTTTGTCGGCGGGTTACTTCGGTGGTCGTATCGATAGCTTCTTGATGCGCTTTGCGGATGTTCAACTATCGTTCTCGACCATGATGGTGGCGATCATCGTCTCTGCAATCTTTAAAGCCAGCTTTGGCAGTGATTTTTACAGCCAATATGCGGTGGTCATGCTGGTGGTGATCATCGGTGTGGCAGAATGGCCGCAATACGCACGGACTATTCGTGCCTCGGTATTGGCAGAGAAGAAGAAAGAATACGTCGAAGCGGCGCGTGTGATGGGCTTTAAAGCTCCGCGAATCATGTTCCGTCACATTCTGCCAAACTGTCTATCGCCAATCTTGGTTATCTCGACGGTACAGGTAGCGAACGCGATCATGTCGGAAGCGGCGCTGTCATTCCTAGGTTTGGGTCTGCCAGTCGATCAGCCGTCACTGGGTGCGCTAATCAGCATCGGCTTTAACTACATCTTCTCTGGTGCATGGTGGATTACTGCTTTCCCTGGCATCGTGCTAGTAACATTGGTTTTGGTTATCAACCTGTTGGGCGACTGGCTACGTGATGTATTCAACCCGAAACTGTACAAAGGATAAGAATTTTCCCACCAAGCGTTGTAAATTCACTTAATTCCTTCCTAAACTGAGAGCCGGATGCAAATTCCGGCTCTTTTTTTGCTAGTTATTCTTTGTTCACATTTTTTTGGCGCTTTTCCGCCATGATGACCTTACCCACTAATTTAGAGTGAAGTGTATGGAAATGAAGAAGGCCCAACGCCCATCTAACGTCTTCCAAGCAAGCCTGGCTTTGGGTTTGTTGCTGGTATGCGCCCAGTTTTCTAATCCAGTTGAGGCGGAGGAGTTCCTTTGCCAAGCCACTCAAGCCAGCGAGAAAGAATTACCGATGCTTGAGAAAACGTGCCCAATTGGTAACGGAGTATGGGGAAAGAAAGTGCCGCAGGGGGGCAACTACCTTTACTGGATTCAATGCGGATTGCTACCCAAGCCTATGTCTCTCGCGAAAGCTAAGCCTCTCTATAGTAAAATCACGACTGACGTATGGATGAAGCCTGAATCCAAAGGCTATCGCTGTTTGATTGGACCTTACAAGGCATTGTCTGATGCGAGGGATGACTTACGAGGAGTCAAAACCTTGTCGAATTACAAAGAGGCGTTCATCCGAGTGGTTGGGAAAGGGACGAAACAACCAGTAACACCACCTACACCTAAATCTACTGTATTGTCGAAATCAGCCGCATCTTCGGTTAAGCCAACACCGACGGTGACCCCGAAACCCGCGCCAGTTCCTGCTGTGCGAGCTGATACCGACGCCTTTAAAGCGCGGGCAGAGAAGCCAGATACCAAGGCAAAAAGTTCACGTGATAGCTCTTCGTCTACGCCTGTTGCTAAGACCAAAGCGAAGCCAATTGTCACTGGAAATGATGACATTGAAGTTCGGTTGAGAACTTCAGTACAGGGCAAAACGTACGTGGTCCCATATTTACTCGATCACCATAATCAGTTTTACATGGAACATGGTAAGCCGTGGAACCGCCTCAACTACGAAAACTCGCACAAAGTATGTCAGCAACTGGGTATGAACTTAGCTAACCCTGCAGAGTTTAAAGCGCTGAGGGCGTCTGGGGTGATGGAAAAAAATCAATGGCCACTGCAACTGCCGTATTGGGGCAAAGATAAGAAAGGTTTGTTCGCCGATCGTGAGCCCAATCAGCTCACCGGGACCTCATTATTGAACGTGGTGTGCGTGAAATAACGACTCAGATATTGCGGTCAAAATATAGAAGAAAGCCCCGAGTTCGGGGCTTTTTTGCGGTCTCAAATATTATCGCTATTTAAGTGGCGTTTCTTTGTGATGCGTTTGCTAATACGCTCTACCACTGATATTCATCTCATTTTGCGAATTATTTTCACTGAGCTTGTCGGCAGAGAGTCTATTCGTCATAATGTTACTTGTAACATTACTGATAAATCACATATTTATGGCTCAACAGAATAAGAAAACTCGTACGACATTGCAGGATGTCGCAGACCAGGTTGGCGTCACGAAGATGACCGTTTCACGCTATATGCGTAACCCTGAATCGGTGGCAGAAAAGACTCGGGCCAAGATTGCGACTGCGATTGAAGAGATGGGTTACATCGAAAACCGTGCACCGGCGATGTTGTCAAAGTCCTCCAGTAAAGCCATTGGTATTTTACTGCCGTCTTTGTCCAACCAAATTTTTGCTTCCTTTGTTCAGGGCATAGAGATGGTGACCAAAGCCAATGGCTATGAGACGCTTTTAGCGCATTTTAGCTACGATGAGCTTGAAGAAGAGCGCAAGATCGCGTCATTACTCTCTTATCAAGTCGATGGGCTTATTCTAACTGAAAGCCATCACACGCCGCGTACATTACAGATGATCAAAAATGCGGGCATTCCGGTGGTCGAAACCATGGAACTGCCATCGGAGCCGATTGATATGGCGGTTGGACTCGATCATGAAGATGCGTCGTACACCGTGGTTAAGCAGATGCTAGATACGGGGAAGAGTACAATCGTCTATTTTGGCGCGCGTCTGGATACGCGAACCAAATTGCGGATGCAAGGTTACGATCGCGCGATGACAGAAGCAGGGCTAGAACCCAAACATGTATTAACTGGTGATCATTCTAGTTTTTCTTTAGCGCATGATTTGCTCGAACGCGCACTGGAAATGCACCCAACGCTCGATGGGGTGTTCTGTACCAACGATGACATCGCAATTGGCACCATGCTGAGTGCGCAGCAACGTGGCATTCAAGTTCCACAGCAATTGGCAGTGGCGGGCTATAACGCGCTGGATATCGGTCAAACCATCAGCCCGAAACTGACCAGCGTTGATACGCCGCGTTTCCAAATTGGTGTAAAGAGCGCAGAGTTATTAATTGCGCGCCTGAAAGGCGAAACGCAAGAAGAAAAAGTCTTCGATATGGGGTATCAGATCACGTCGGGAGAGAGTGTTTAACTAATTGTTAACTGCTCTTTGTATTCGCTCATCAATGGTATTGGTAGGTTAGGGTATGGCACATCAGCTGGATGCATTGGATCTCAACTTAATGCGTTTATTAAAAGCCGTGGTGGAAAACCGCAGCATCAAGCTGGCCGCAATGCAGCTTGGCATTTCTCAACCGAGCGCCAGCCGCGGCGTGATGAAGTTGAAGCAAGTGTTTGATGACCCGCTTTTTGTGCGTAAAGCACATGGGGTAGAGCCATCACCCATGGCGATTCGTCTCGCCGCCGAGTTCGACAATATGGTTGCACCACTGGAAAAAGTGGTGCAAGAATTTGAAGTGTTCGACCCACTGCAATACCAAGGGCAGATTGCGATTGTAACTGACCCTTATTTGATGGATGAACAAGGGCAGCGACTGCTCACTGGTTGTCATCGAGCCTTTCCCAAAGCGCACTTTGCCTTTTCCAGCTGGAATACTTACTCGCACGATGAAATGTTAGAAGGCGAGCACGATTACTGCATTCTTGACCAAGAGACCGAGCTGTCGAAAGACATTTACATGCGCCCGTTATTCGTTGAAAAACGAGTGATTTTGGCGCGCAAAAACCACCCAACGTTGTCGAAAGTCAGCAATGATTGGGACACGGTGTCCAAACTACCACTCGTCTCTTTGCCTGCGCCTGCGTCATATAAACCGCTTTGTACCGTGGAGTCCGAGTATCGACGCATGGGTTATGAGCCAGTAGTGTTACTGAAGTCCTATAATTTGCGTTTGGCTTGCCAAATGTTGCAAGAAACCGACGCGATTATGTATGCCAGTCAAAGCTCAGCATTGTTGATGCCAGAACTCGCCTCTTACGCAATGCCACCCGTTAATCGTGAGTTTAGCCAGTTTGTTGTCTCTGGCGGTTTCCTTCAAACCAACCGCAACCATCCTTTGCACAGACACCTGCATAAAGTGGTGCGACAAACCCTCAATACGCCGCTGATTTTTACGCAGTGATGTCACTTTATGGCATCGGCTGAATGAGAGTAGATGCTTTAACCTTATCAATGTTGTGTGATTACATAGACAACTTACTTCTTAAGATATTCAAAAATGAATAT
>NZ_WXWS01000568.1:0-11586 GCF_009904715.1 Vibrio sp. V42_P2S4T144
AAATTCTTGCGGTTTTTATAAACAGTATGGTAAATCTGAAATGCCCACCTTGTTAATCCTTATTAAGATTCAATGACAGTATAAGTAGGGAACTTGATTGCCATTTTTCTGTCATATCTGGTGAGTAAGTTAACTGTGTCAGATAGATAATATGCCGTTTGCCAGTAAAAACAGGCTGCAAGAAATCGGTAATTATCATTATGTTGTGAAATTGGTCACGGTTAAATGATTGATTCCCTTATAGATTGAAGGGGATACGACCTTAGACAATAAGCTCCATGAGGAGCGTTACTTATATAAGATGAGGGACTTTACTATGAAAAAGACTAGAAGAGCTCAGCTACATCGTGTGCGTATTCAATACTGGAAAGACACGAAAGACGCACCAGCTAAAAAATCATAGTTAATTATACCTAAAGGCACGAGCTGGCTGTGGAACGCAGTTTCCCGTTGATTGCCAGCTCAAAAACGCCACAATCACTCCGCGCAACTTCCCAAGCACCCTAATTTACTATCACATTCTTCAAAAAATAAAAAAGCCAGTCTTAAGACCAGCTTTCTCTACCATTTATTGAGCTCTGCGTATTACAGGTTGCCCTTTAGTTACAGGTAGTTGGCGTCAACTAGTTCGCCCGCTTGCGCGCTTTTCACTTCTGGGCGTGCTTCTAACCATTTGATAACTTGCGCTTTCTGTTCTTCAGTCGCACTGCCGTAACGGTCAGTAGAACATAGGAAGCCTTCAAACAGTTCTAGACCACCGCCACCGAAGCAAAGACCAAGCTCGTCAATGTAGTCGATAAAGTCATCAACGAATGCATCGTAACGGTCGAAGTCGTTAATGTCTGTTTCACAGCTGATCTCGAAACCTAGGATTGCGAACTCACCTAAGAACAGCTTTTTACGGATACGACGGCTCTTGTTATCGATCTTGTCTAATTTCATGATTATCTCTCGTAGATGATTTGATTTCGTACACCTTATACCTTCTATCACACTTTAGCCCAAGTAAAATCAGAATGAAGCGATACAGTTGGTGATTATGTGACCAGAATTTAATTGCTTCGTTAGCTGTGTTGGTTTAGTTTGCAGTATTGTTGAAACACAAGTTTCATATGTTTTAAGCACTTTTGTCATTTTTCTTATCCAAACTTCTTGCCGTTCAACTAATCACTTATTTATTAATTAAACTATAAGATCGGGAAAGTAAAAATGAGCAAGGAAACCTTTGACGCGACGCGTTATAACCAAAGTGAAAACAAACCATTTGAAGAAGTATTAGAAGCGAGCCTATCTCGACGCAGCATTCTGAAAGGTGGTTTAGGTATCAGTGCGATGACAGCGTTTGGTGCTTTCGGATTGGCTGGTTGTAACTCGTCTGACTCAGGGAGTACAGTAAGCAGTGGTTCGGGCGCATCTAAAGCCGTTCTTAACTTTGAATCTATCCCTGGCTCACTAACTGACGCAGTTTCAATTCCACAAGGCTACACCGCACAAGTACTAGTACCTTGGGGAACACCACTTAATGCACAAGGCAGCGCATGGCAAAATGATGGTACCAACACCAGTACCGATCAGTTAAATGCGCTAGGCATGCACCATGACGGCATACATTTTTTCCCATTGAACGATAGCACTACAGATGGCTTGCTATGTATTAACCACGAGTACATCGACACATCAGCACTGCATCCAAACGGTCCGACGGTTGAAAATGGCGTACGTACCATTGTAGATGAAGTGCGCAAAGAGATTAACGCGCACGGTGTATCAGTGGTTCGCATTCAACTGGAAGACAACATGTGGAAGTTGGTTGATACCGACCCACTAAACCGTCGTTATACTGGTGCGACAGTCATGGATTTGTCTGGCCCGGTAGCCCACACATCTTTAACTGTCACTCGTTTCTCACCAGATGGCAGCCAAGCGCGTGGTACGTTAAACAACTGTGGCAACGGCTACACGCCGTGGGGCACGTACTTAACGTGTGAAGAGAACTGGCCAGGTTACTTTGTTAATGCCGGGACTCGTACAGAAGAGCAAGATCGCATTGGTGTCGATGATCAAAGTACACGCTACTTGTGGGAGACATTAGCAGGAAATTCAGAAGAGCGTCTTGATGAGTTCTCTCGCTTTAATGTGGCTCCAACAGGAGCAAGTGCGATGGATGATTACCGTAATGAAGCCAATGGTCACGGTTACATTGTCGAGATTGACCCTTACACGCAAAACTCACGTGCGAAGAAACGTACTGCGCTAGGTCGTTTCCGTCACGAGGGCTGTACTTTCGGTAAGCTTGAAGAAGGCAAACCAGTGGTATTTTATTCTGGTCACGATTCTCGCTTTGAATACCTATACAAATTTGAATCTGCGGCAGCGTGGGATCCAGCAGATGCTAACCCTGATAACCGCTTGGCGATGGGTGACAAGTACATGGACGAAGGCACACTGTATGTGGCGCGCTTCAATGAAGACAGCACAGGTACTTGGTTACCATTAACGCTTGATAGCGTAACAACCGCTGGTGGTACGTTAGCGGATCACTTTGATTCACTGGCTGAAATTATCATCAATACTGCGGGTGCGGCGGATTTAGTTGGGGCAACACCAATGGATCGACCAGAGTGGTGTACGGTTGATCCATTCACGGGTTCAGTATATTTAACATTGACGAACAATACGCGCCGTACAGATGAAACCAACCCTGCGAATCCACGTTTGAATAATAAGTTTGGTCATGTTATTCGTTGGGATGAAGGTGCTTCAGCAACTGACTTTACTTGGGATATCTTTGTGTTTGGTTCGCCAGCAAATGGTGATGCAGATACCAACCGTTCTGGCTTGAATGAGTTAAACCAGTTTGCGAGCCCAGACGGATTAGCGTTTGATGGCCGTGGTATTTTGTGGATTCAGACTGATAACGGCGCAGATGAAGTCACGTCTTACACCAATGATCAAATGTTGGCTGTTGTTCCATCTAAGCTAACAGATGAGAATGGTGATCAAGCTGTGATTGGTGCGGATAATCAAGCTGAATTGAAACGCTTCTTTGTCGGACCAAATGGTTGTGAAGTAACAGGCTTTACCATCAGCCCTGATTACAAATCATTGTTTGTGAATATTCAGCACCCAGGCAACTGGCCATACAGTGAAGATGCAGCCGAAGAAACGCCTGCTGGTGTTTCTGTGCGCCCACGAGCGGCGACAGTGGTTATTCGACGTGAAGACGGTGGAGAGATTGCAGTTTAATCTCTAAATGAATAAACACCTTAAAATTCAAGCCCTGCAATTGCAGGGCTTGATGGTTTAGGCGAATGCCTAGTTGCACTTTATACCTAGACAACAGGCTTAGCTTTTCAATGAACCGCCTGAAGTACGAATCACGTCTTGATACCAGAAAAAGCTTTTCTTGCGTTTACGTTCTAGCGTTCCTTGCCCATCATCATGACGATCGACATAGATAAAGCCGTAACGTTTGCTCATCTCAGCGGTTGAGTTTGCGACCAAATCGATTGGTCCCCAACTGGTGAAGCCCATCAGCTCAACGCCATCCAAAATTGCTTCATGTGCTTGTACAAGATGGTCGTTCAAGTAAGCGATGCGGTAATCATCTTGAATCTCACCGTTTTCATCGATTTCATCACGTGCACCTAAGCCGTTTTCTACGACGAACAGTGGCTTTTGGTAGCGATCGTGAAGGAAGTTCAGCAGAACGCGAAGGCCTTTTGGATCGATCAACCAACCCCATTGGCTCTTCTCAAGATATGGGTTTGGTACGCTATCGACGATGTTACCTACTTCCTTCTGTTTCGGGTCTGCACTTGCACAGCCACTTGCGTAGTAGCTGAATGAGATGAAATCGACACTTGCCGATGCAATTTCTTCTAAGTCGCCTGCTTCCATCTGAATTTCGATGCCGTTTTCACGGAAGTAACGCTTCATGTAGCCAGGGTACTGACCACGTGTTTGCACATCACCGAAGAACAACCACTTGTTGTTTTCATGCATTGCTGCCAGCACGTCATCAGGATTACAGGTGTATGGGTAGTTGATTGCGCCAAGCAGCATGTTACCAATCTTGCCGTTTGGTACGATTTGCTGACACAGTTTTACCGCTTTTGCGTTTGCGACTAGCTGGTGGTGAATCGCTTGGTAAATCTCTTGTTCATTGGCGTCTTCTTGCAAACCAACACCAGTAAATGGTGCGTGTAGAGACATGTTGATTTCGTTGAAGGTTAACCACAGCTTCACTTTGTCTTTGTAGCGTTCCAGCACGGTGCGAGCATAACGTTCGAAGAATTCGATGACGCGACGATCGCCCCAACCGCCATAGTTTTCAACCAGTGCGTAAGGCATTTCGTAGTGAGATAAGGTCACGAAAGGTTGGATGTTGTGCTCGGCAAGTTCGTCAAAAATTTTATCGTAGAACGCCAAACCTTCTTCGTTCGGTTCTAACTCGTCCCCGTTCGGGAAGATGCGGCTCCAAGCTAAAGATAGGCGCAGACAGTTAAAGCCCATCTCTTTAAATAGAGCAATGTCTTCTGGGTAGCGATTGTAGAAGTCGATCGCCACGTCTTTGATACCCGGTGTACGTTCTTCACGGGTTTGATGCGGACTCAAAATACCGTTTGGCAGCATGTCTGATGTCGATAACCCTTTACCCCCAAGGTTGTACGCCCCTTCTACTTGGTTTGCAGCAATGGCACCACCCCAAAGAAAATGTTCAGGAAACTTAATCATGTTTCTCACTCTTTATATTTAGGAAATGTTTGTGGATTTATTGCTTGAGAATAGTGTAGGAGACACCTCGATACTTGTATCGAGATCGTATTTTTCTAAAACAGCGGGGATGCTTAGTTCTAATGATGATTTTGTAATCAATATCAACCTAGGCTGATTTGAACAATAGAGTGAAAGTCAGCCCATTTTGTTCATTCTTATGCACGGTAATTTGTCCGTTCATATCACGCATATTGTTGGCCGTAATCGCTAAACCCAGCCCCAATCCTTCACCAATTTTCTTTGAGGTTTGGAAGGGTTCGAACATGGATTCAAGCATCTCATTCGACACGCCGCAGCCATTATCACTGACGATCAGTTCGACCTGATTGTCGGTTGGGTTGACGATCAAGCTGAGCTGCGGGTTGGTGGTATGGTTCATTGCGTCTAGCGCATTCGAGACAAGATTACCGAGCACCTGAAGCAGTCGTTGTTCTTCACCCATGATATTAGGTAAGTCATGAGGAACACGAACACGCACATCCACTTTGTCTAATTGGGTTTGATAAACGCGTAGGGTTTCTTCGAGTGCGGAGGTAAGAGAAATTGCTTGTAGGCTTTCTGGTTTGTTATAGGCGAACGTCTTTAACTGGCTGGTCATGCTTGCCATGCGATCAATCAGCTTCTGCACCAATACGTTGTTGGCTTTCATCATCTCGGTTTCGCCACGTTCTGCTAACAGTTCATTTGTTGTGAGCAGGGTACGCAAGCCTGTCAGTGGCTGATTGAGCTCATGAGTAACCGCGCTCGACATGCGACCTAAGGCGGCCATTTTGCTCGATTCAATCAACTGGCTTTGCGCCTCTTTTAGTGCTTGAGTTCGCTCTTCAACCCGTTGTGCCAGTTCTTGGTTGACCTGTTGCAGTGACTGTTCGGCTTTTTTCCGCTTGCTGATGTCGATGATCGTTGCAAGGAAATACTGCTCGCCATGCCAAGGGAAACTGGTTAGCGAGAACAGGACAGGGAAGACGCTTCCATCGCTGCGTCTGGCAATGGTTTCGACCGTACTGATCTCTGCGAGCTCTTTATGTTTAGGTAAGTCCTTGAGCAACTTAAGTGTGGTGGAATTAGGATTGCCTGCATCGAATAACTCCCAAGCAAAAGCGTGTCGATTGACGCTTTCTGGCAAGCAGAACAAACGCTTCGCCATTGGGTTGAGATCGAACAGTTGACCTTGTTCATCAATCAATAGCAAACCAACGTGGGTCTTATTGATCATCTGCTTCAAGCGGCGTTGAGACTCTTCCAACAGAGCTTGAATTCGCTGTTGATTGATGTGCTTTTGGCGACGTTGTAGACCAATGATGACGAGTAATACAACTAACAAGAGCAGCGCCGCTACGCTCCAACCAATCACGTTGATGGTTTGTTGAATCGGCTTAGAAGGGGTGAGGTAGCTGACGTACCAATTCAAATCATCCAATTTAACGGTGTGTGCAAAATAGCGTTGCTGGTTGAGCGTCCACACACTGATATTGGTGTTGTCGTATAAGCGCTGCGTTTCTAACTGAACGGTGTTGCTCGGTTCGTTAAACCAGTCAGCGTTATAGAGCGAGCTGCTCGATAGGAAAAAGCGTTGCTGGCGATTTTGCAACGTAATGATGTCTTGGCTAGTAATAGTCTGTTCGGTCAATAAGCTGAGGTTGATTTGCACCACCACAATGCCTGCTATATCCAGACCGTCGTAGATAGGGGCTGCAAGATAATACAACGGACTCGAACCTTTGGTTTTGTTCACCAAGGAAACACCGCCGCCTTGATTGTGAATTTGTTCCACAATGGCTTTTCGGTCAGATAGGCTAAAGCGCTCTTCGATTAAACTCGAGACCAATACTTCGCCAGAGTTAGACAGGATTAGCCAACCTTCCGTATTGGCGGCTTTATCTAGCTGAGTCAGTTGGGTTTGCAATGGCTCGTAATAAGTCCGGTTTCCTTTTACAAACGCGATGGTTTCCGGATTATTGGTGACAAGGTAAGGCAAGTGATAGAAGCGTTTGAGTGCACGGCGAACTTCACCGATATAGTCGAGCAGTTTTTGTTGAGCTTCGGTTTGAGTTTGTACGCTCAACCATTGACGAGCAACCTCTCTGCTGGCGCTATAACAAGACAACATCAGCACTGTTGCAATTACGACCACAAGCCACGTTTTGCCATTCCTTTTGCGCTGCATACTGACTCCGTTCAGCTAGTGCGTTCTCACCGAGAGTCATTAAAGAGTGCGCCTAACTGGTTGGATGTTAAAGACTTGTAAGCAAGAAGTGAGATCTAGCTCCTTTTCTCCTCAGTGGTTTTTGCTACCGTTAGCAAAGAGCGATTTCTATTCCACCTACGGTAGTAACTCATGGCTTTTGACGACACCCCTAAAATTGCACTTATCGAAGACGATGACATTGTTCGTCAGGCTACCAGTCAGTGGCTGCAACTGGCGGGGTTCGACGTGACCGCATTCAGTTTAGGAGAAGAGGGGAAAGCGGCCATTCTTAGCCAAGAATTTGATGCGATTGTCAGTGATGTTCGCCTGCCGGACACCGACGGCTTGTCGATACTAGAAAGCCTGATTGCTAATCACATCCCAACGCCAGTTATTTTGATCACCGGACATGGTGATGTCGATATGGCAGTTGGGGCGTTGCAAAACGGTGCGTTCGATTTTATCGAGAAACCTTTCCAACCTGAGCGCCTATCCCAGCGAGTGACCGATGCGGTCGAGAGTTATCGCGCACAAACGTCTACTCAAGATCGCCAAGAGTATCTATCTAGCGTTAGCGGCTTAGAAGAAGTGCTGATTGGCCGAAGCCGTGTGATGCAACAGCTTAGAGAACAAGTTGCCAAGTTAGCACGCATTGATACTAACGTGATCATTTACGGCGAAACAGGTTGTGGTAAAGAGCTGGTGGCGACCAGTTTGCATAATGAAAGCCAACGCAGATCCTATCATTTTGTGCCAATCAACTGTGGCGCTATTCCTGAGAACCTGTTTGAAAGTGAGCTGTTTGGACATGAAGCAGGGGCATTTACCGGAGCGGGTAAAAAGCGCATTGGTAAGTTGGAATACGCGGATAAAGGCACTTTATTCTTTGATGAAATCGAGAGTATGCCACTGTCTATGCAGGTGAAAGTGTTGCGTTCATTACAGGAACATACGGTTGAGCGCGTTGGGGGTAACCAACAGATCTCGGTTGATTTAAGAGTGATCGCCGCCGCGAAAGAAGATCTCAATGAGCATGACGAGTTTCGTCAGGATTTGTACTATCGTCTTAATGTGGCGCAGATCTATTTGCCTCCGCTACGTGAGCGAGAAGAAGACGCGTTGATCTTGTTCGAACACTTTGCCCTGAAAAGTAACCCTGAGAGTCGTCCGCTGAGTGAAGCCGATAGAAAAGCCATTCTTGCTTACGCTTGGCCCGGTAACGTGCGTGAGCTTAGAAATGTAGCAATGCGTTTTGCTCTGGATGAAACCGTCTCCGTGATGGAAATTCTCTCCAGTCGACCATCTTCTACAACCGAAGAGACACAAGCAGGCGTTCCGTTGGCGATTCAGCTACATAATTTTGAGCGTAAAGTGCTGCATGATTCTTTAGTCAGGCATCATGGACGCATCAATGAGGTGATGCAGGAGTTGGATTTACCACGTCGAACCCTTAACCAAAAGATGCAGAAGTTTGGTTTGAATCGCTCCGACTATACTTAGTGCGATTTCTAGCTAATTCGAAATCACTGGCATAACAAACATGTTATGCGCTTTTGGCAGGAGCTGGGACAAACTTATAATTTAGGTCTTTACCTTCTCCAAACAAGGTAACGAGGTTCCTTCCTGTATGTTTAGAGCTATATAGCGCTTCGTCTGCTTCAGCAAGCGCCTCTTGAAGTGATTGCCCCTCAGATAACTGACTGATACCAAAGCTCATGGTCACTTCAGTTTTAAATGATTGCAAAGCGGTTTCAGTTTCGACCGCAAGGCGAATTTGCTCTGCGAAAATTTTGGCTTGCTGTGCTTTTTCGAGCAAAACAATCATGAACTCGTCACCACCAAATCGCACAATGCAGGCTGACTCAGGAAGATGCTTTTTAAAAATAGTGGAGATCGTTGCCATGACGGAGTCGCCAACCGTGTGACCATAGTGATCATTAATCGCTTTGAACTTGTCGACATCAGTCATAATAATGCTGATTGCTTGGTTTTTTTTATGTGCTTTACTAACCAAGTTTGGAACGATTTCTTCCATGGCTCGACGATTATATAGCCCTGTGAGTGCATCTAAATGAGAGAGAGCATTAATGGATTGCACCAAGCGTCCGTTAATTAACCACAGCATACTAAAGCTCAAAGCAACGATCAGGCAGATGCTAAATAAGAAAGTCAGCTGATGGATAAGGCCTGCGACCATAAAACTTGGTAACTCACCTGAAAAAGTACTCCAAAGCGCCCTAAATCCCATAAAAAAACTAAATCCAAAGAAAGAGTAAGCCATTGCTTTAACAGGGAGCTTTAAGTCCTTTTGGGTACCTTTAAGCATGGCGACACCACTAAAGAAGGTGACGATACAAATATACGTGCTCAGATAAATAATACGGCTTTTGATAGAAGGGTCATGGAAGGTGAAATAGTAAAATGAACCACTAAAAACAGGTGTTAACAAGGTGAGACAGTGAGCCAATTTTAAAGGATATTGACGAAAAATGCTTACGCTATATAGCGTAAGCAAGAAGCCGACTAATATGAGAGTGTTGGCTATGACGATGGTCAGCCAGTCTGGCGCAGAGCCTCTAAAGCCAAGTAAAAAAGGGCCTAAACCAATAAACAGTAGTGATATCGAGAAGGTTTTTAAGCCTTTGACTCTACCCTGAGTGTATTGATAACAAAGCAGACTAATAGAGTAAATGCAAGAGAACAGAATAACGATAAAGTTCAGTGTTCTGATGTCTAGATACTGATTATCCATAGGCGACCCATATCAATCTTTCATTCAGGCAACTCCTTTGCCTGATATCAATAAGCGAGCTACATAGTAACGCACTTATTGAGCGATGTCTTATGTTAAACGGCTATTCATTCACCAGCTCGAATTGTTCGGTTTGGTTGGTTTTCGTCGTAAACAGCAGACCAACAATCATCATAATTACGCTAGGCACAATCCAGCTAGCAAAGTCATTGTACAGAGGCATGTAATTACCCATCCACTCATCAGTGGAACTTGGCATGTAACCTAGGATGTGCAGCGCATCAACACAACCAAACGTTAGAGCAGTGAACGCCGTCGCGACGACCATGATTTGCGACATCTTGTTGCGCACCGGTGCCATGATCATCAACGCAATCGCTACTGGGTGAAGCGCCACAACCGCTGGTAATGTGATAGCCAATAGTTGCTCCAGACCTACGTTGGCGATTAAACCTGCCAATACCATGGTCGTGATAACGCAGCCTTTGTAGTTCACTTTGCTGAAGGTGTTGTCGTAAAACTCACTGCCTGCTGTGGTTACGCCGATAGCAGTAGTCAAACACGCCAATACCATCACGGCACCTAGTAATAGTGAACCAAATGCGCCGAAGTGGCTGAAGGTGAATGCCGTTAATATGTCGCCACCATTGCTGAACTCAGAACCCAAGTATGAGCTTGTCGAACCAATGTAAGCCAATGAGATGTAAACAAACGCCATGGCAACCGCGTACATCAAAGCTGCGATTAGCGTGTATTTTGCGGTGGCTTTCGGGCAATCCACACCCATGCTGCGAATCGCGCGGAAGATGATCCAACCAAAACCGATAGAACCTAATGCATCCATGGTCATGTAGCCTTGGGTTAAGCCTTCAGCAAATGCGCCAGATACGTATGGTCCTGTTGCGGAAGTTAGCTCACCTGCAGGAGCAACCAAAGCAGTCACAGACATGATGATCAAGATACCCATTAATGCAGGCGTTAAGATCTTGCCTAGGTTGTCGACCAATTTACCCGGATATAGGGCAAATAGAATGGTGATAGCACAGAAGGCAATAGTGAAAGGCACCAAAGTGGCATCACCAAACATTGGTGCAAAGCTAAATTGGTAAGCGACGGTAATCGCACGTGGGATTACGAACGCAGGGCCAATCACGATAAATACCATTACCCAAAAACTGGTCGCCAAAGGTTTAGGTAGGGCAGCGGTTAATTTGTCTGAACCGTTTACGATAGCCACCATCACCAGTGCCATCGCAGGCAGACCTACGCCCGTTAAGAGGAAGCCAGACATCCCGCTCAGAAAGTTTTCACCTGCTTGATAACCCAAAAATGGAGGGAAGATCAGGTTACCCGCGCCTAAATACATGGCGAAAGTCATGAAGCCCAAAGCGGCGATATTGCGTGCGCTTAACATTGTTATTCCTCTTATGTTTTGCTTGGAAGAAACTGAAAGGAATGGGAGGAGTATGTGGTGTTCCCGTCAGCTTCTTCTCAAGCTGACAGAAAGTTTAGATATAGCCTGTCAGCTCTGAATCAGTTTCAGAGAGAGCAGGAGGATCGCAGCAGCAACGCCAGATGGGCGTTTTAAAGCGAATTGTAATTGCGCAGTTGCTGACATGGGTGATCCTTAATGACGAAAAAATACCAAGGAATACGTTTGCCTTGGCGTGTTGTTACCCTAACGAACATAGGGCTATTGGCACAACCCCGAAGTAGAAAATAAGTTGATACGGTCAATGTTTGTTTCTGAACTGGTGGATCGAACTGCTTTTTAAATTCAAAATTAGAATAAATGACTTTTCATTTCTGTAACATGACTTGTTTTGCTGTATTTTTGTGCTATTTGTAGTCGTTTAGGCTATAAACC
>NZ_WXWS01000400.1:0-11399 GCF_009904715.1 Vibrio sp. V42_P2S4T144
TTACTTCAATGATTGCTAATGTGTGCCGCAGTCTTTGTAAGGTTTTAGACTTTTGTGCTCAGAAAGTGCACTAAAAAAATCTAAAACTCTGACCGTTCCAGGCCCTTACAAAGAAGTCATGGATGCTAACGAAAAAATTTGGAGTTTTACGCATGTATAAGAATAAAATCACGCGCGCTTTATTTATTGGTGCTGGTCTTTCTCTCGCTCTAGCTGGTTGTGGTGAAAAGCCTGCGGAGAAACAAGCTGCTGAGCCTGCTCCGGCTCCAGCCCCTGAAGCTAAATCTGATTCTAAAGAGCCAAAACTTGCTGCTGTTCAAGAATTGGTGCGTGGTAACGGTACAGAAGTTGCGACAATAGACCCTCATAAATCTCAAGGTGTTCCAGAATCCCACGTGATTCGCGATCTTCTTGAAGGCCTTGTAAACCAAGATGCGGACGGTAACAACATCCCTGGTGTTGCAGAATCTTGGGAAACTGAAGACAACAAAACATACACTTTCCACTTACGTGAAGACGCAAAATGGTCAAACGGTGATCCTGTCACTGCAGGTGATTTCGTTTACAGCTTCCAACGCGCAGTCGATCCAGCAACCGCCTCTCCATATGCTTGGTACATGGAATACACCAAGATGAAGAACGCAAAAGACATTGTTGCGGGTAAAAAAGATAAGAGCGAGTTAGGTGTTAAAGCGGTTGACGATCACACGTTAGTGGTTGAGTTAGATACTGCAGTACCATATTTTGTAATGATGATGGGCCACACGACAGTGAAACCTGTTCATCAAGCAACTGTTGAAAAGTTCGGCGATCAATGGACGAAGCCAGAGAACTTTGTAGGTAACGGTGCTTATGTTGTTGACAACTGGGTTGTAAACGAGCGTTTGGTTCTAAAACGTAACGAACAGTACTGGGACAACGAAAACACGACGCTTGACCAAGTTACTTTCCTACCAATCGAGAACCAAGTAGCGGAAATGAACCGCTTCCTAGCGGGTGAAATCGACTTCACGAACGAGCTGCCTACAGAGCACTTCAAGCGTCTGAAGAAAGAGCACCCACAAGAAGTGTCTGTAACCGGTAACTTATGTACTTACTACTACATCTTCAATACGAAGAAAAAGCCGTTTGATGATGTTCGTGTGCGTAAAGCGATTTCTTATGCGATTGACCGTAACATTGTGACCGATGCGATTTTAGGTCAAGGTCAAAAGCCAGCTTACTTCCTAACACCTGAAATTACGGCAGGTTTCAACCCAGAAATTCCTGCATACGGCAAAATGACGCAAGAAGAGCGTAACGCAGAAGCTGCGCGTCTATTGGAAGAAGCGGGTTACGGCGCAGACAACCCTCTTGAATTTAACCTTCTATACAATACATCAGAGAACCACAAGAAACTTGCGGTTGCACTGGGTTCAATGTGGAAGAAGACACTTGGTCTAGACGTTACGCTAGAAAACCAAGAGTGGAAAACTTACCTATCTACCAAAGATTCTGGCAACTTTGAGGTTGCTCGTGCAGGTTGGTGTGGCGACTACAACGAAGCTTCATCTTTCCTAACGCTGATGATGAGTAATAACACTACTGGTGGTATTCACTACGACAGCAAAGAGTACGATGCGATCATGAACAAAGCATTTGCTTCAACTTCTGACGAAGAGCGCCAAGCACTTTACCTAGAAGCAGAGAACTTGATGGCAAAAGATATGCCAATCGCACCTATCTACCAGTACGTGAAATCACGTCTACTATCACCGAAAGTTGGTGGCTTCCCAGTAAATAACGCGGAAGACAAGATTTACTCTAAAGATCTCTACATCACAGAGTAATTCGTAACTCGATAGAACTATAAAAATGAGGCCCTACATGTGAGAAATTGCATGTAGCGCCTATCTTTAGTCCAAAAGAATTGGACGACTTCTTTAATTTAACTGTCACAGACTGAAAGAGTGAGTTTATGCTTAAATTCATCGCAAAAAGGATATTTGAGGCGATCCCAACAATGTTGGTTTTGATCACCGTATCTTTCTTTCTTATGCGCTTTGCACCGGGAAACCCTTTCTCGACAGAGCGTCCATTGCCACCCGAAGTAATGGCAAATATCGAAGCTAAATATGGCTTGGATAAACCTGTATTTGAACAATACACCACGTATTTGACCAATGTTATCCAAGGTGATTTCGGACCGTCATTTAAATACCTTGATTACTCAGTAAACGAGCTGATCGCGGTTGCCTTACCTGTTTCGGCTAAAGTGGGCTTCATCGCCTTTATCTTTACTTTGATAATGGGGGTTACCGTCGGTACCATTGCTGCGCTCAAGCAAAATACTTGGATTGATTACACCATTATGTCGACTGCGATGCTTGGTGTCGTAATGCCATCCTTCGTATTAGCGCCTGCGCTTATCTACATATTCTCGCTTCACTGGAATATCTTCCCTGCGGGCGGTTGGCAAGATGGTAGCTGGCAGTATTTAGTGCTTCCTGTTATTGGTATGTCGCTACTGTATGTTGCTACCTTTGCTCGTATTACGCGTGGTTCGATGATCGAAACCCTAAACAGTAACTTTATTCGTACGGCACGTGCTAAAGGTCTAAGTTACCGTTATATCATTATCAAACACGCTCTTAAGCCGGCACTTCTCCCTGTTGTTTCTTACATGGGTCCAGCTTTCGTAGGTATCATCACCGGTTCCGTTGTTATCGAAACCATTTTTGGTCTGCCTGGTATTGGTAAACTATTCGTTAACGCTGCGTTTAACCGTGACTACTCGCTAGTAATGGGGGTAACCATTCTGATTGGTTTCCTATTCATTCTATTCAACGCGATTGTAGATATTTTACTTGCAATGATTGACCCGAAAATTCGCTACTAACAGGGACGTTTGGTTATGTTAACGAAAAAAGAAAACCTAGAAGCGATTGAGAAATTCTCCGAAAACTTGGAGATTGAAGGTCGCAGTCTTTGGCAAGATGCTCGTATCCGTTTCATGCGCAACAAAGCGGCGATGGTGAGCTTATTCCTTCTTGTTCTAATGACGTTGGCGGTTATTATCCTGCCAATGATCGCACCGTACACATTTGATGATACTGACTGGTACGCGATGCACGTTGCACCGAATGCTGACCATTGGTTTGGTACTGACAGCTTAGGCCGTGATTTATACGTGCGTACGCTAATTGGAGGTCGTATTTCGTTGATGGTAGGTGTTATGGGTGCATTTGTAGCGGTACTGATTGGTACGCTCTACGGCGCAGCATCTGGTTTCATCGGCGGTAAAGTTGACCGCGTAATGATGCGTATTCTAGAAATTTTATACGCGGTACCGTTTATGTTCCTGGTGATTGTACTGGTAACATTCTTCGGTCGTAACATCATGCTGATCTTCGTTGCGATTGGTGCTATCGCATGGCTAGATATGGCGCGTATCGTACGTGGTCAGACTCTTAGTCTACGTAGCAAGGAGTTTATCGAAGCGGCACATGTGTGTGGTGTAAGCAACTGGAAAATCATTACTCGTCATATCGTACCGAACGTACTGGGTATTGTAGCGGTATACTCTACGCTGCTTATCCCAAGTATGATTCTAACGGAATCATTCCTATCATTCCTTGGTCTTGGTGTTCAGGAACCAATGACAAGTTGGGGCGCTCTTCTACAAGAAGGTGCACAGACAATGGAAGTAGCAATCTGGCAGCTGGCATTCCCAGCAGTGTTCATGGTTGTGACGCTATTCTGCTTCAACTACGTTGGTGACGGCCTGCGCGATGCGCTGGATCCAAAAGACAGATAATTAAAAGATAAGATTAAGGAAGCAATGATGAGCTTATTAGATGTCAAAGATCTGCGCGTCGAATTCACCACGCAAGATGGTATCGTAACCGCAGTAAACGATTTGAACTTCTCTCTCAACCAAGGCGAAACCTTAGGTATCGTTGGAGAGTCGGGATCAGGTAAATCTCAAACCGTATTCGCAATCATGGGCCTTTTGGCTAAGAACGGTATTATTTCTGGTAGCGCAAAGTTTGAAGGCAAAGAAATCCTAAACTTACCAGAAAAAGAACTGAACAAAGTGCGTGCGGAACAGATCGCAATGATCTTCCAAGACCCAATGACATCACTGAACCCTTACATGAAAGTGAGTGATCAGTTGATGGAAGTGCTTATGCTGCACAAAGGCATGGGCAAAGCGGAAGCATTTGAAGAATCAGTACGCATGCTGGAAGCGGTAAAAATCCCTGAAGCGCGTAAGCGTATCACGATGTACCCGCATGAGTTTTCAGGCGGTATGCGTCAGCGTGTAATGATCGCGATGGCGTTGTTATGTCGTCCTAAACTGCTTATTGCCGATGAGCCAACAACAGCACTTGATGTGACGGTACAAGCACAGATCATGGACTTGTTGAATGAGCTGAAATCTGAGTTCAACACAGCGATCATCATGATCACGCACGACCTTGGTGTGGTTGCAGGTTCGTGTGACAAAGTGCTGGTGATGTATGCAGGTCGTACCATGGAGTACGGCAACGTAAATGAAATTTTCTATAATCCAAGCCATCCTTATGCGGAGGGTCTGCTGAAGGCGATTCCTCGCCTCGATACCGAGGGTGAAATTCTGCCGACCATTCCTGGCAATCCACCAAACTTGCTTCGTCTACCGCCGGGCTGCCCTTATCAAGAGCGCTGTCACCGTGTGATGGATCGTTGTAAGCGCGAAGCGCCAATTCTGACACCATTTGGTGATGGTCGTCAGCGTGCATGTTTTTCTGAATGGGAGGCTTGGAACAAATGAACGCAGTAGACAAAAAACTAATTCTGGACATTTCTGAGCTGAAAGTTCACTTCAGCATTGCCTCAAAGTCGGCATGGCCGTGGTCAAAGCCTTCGAGCCTGAAAGCGGTAGATGGCGTGAATGTTCGACTATACGAAGGGGAAACGCTTGGTGTAGTAGGTGAATCAGGTTGTGGTAAATCGACGTTTGCTCGTGCCATCATTGGTCTGGTTGAAGCTACTGACGGCCAAGTAGTGTGGTTGGGTCAAGACCTTACTAAAATGAAAAGCGTTCAGCGCCGTGAGACGCGTAAAGAAATTCAGATGATTTTCCAAGACCCATTGGCATCGCTGAATCCGCGTATGACTGTTGGTGATATCATTGCTGAACCTCTTGAGACATTCTATCCAGAACTGTCTAAGCAGGAAGTGAAAGATCGCGTTAAAGAGATGATGGCGAAAGTTGGCCTATTACCTAACGTGATTAACCGTTACCCACACGAGTTCTCGGGTGGTCAGTGTCAGCGTATCGGGATAGCGCGTGCGCTTATCCTTAAGCCTAAGATGATCATTTGTGACGAGCCAGTATCGGCGCTTGATGTATCTATTCAAGCTCAGGTGGTTAACCTACTTAAAGAGATTCAAAAAGAGTTAGGGCTTTCTCTGGTATTCATTGCGCATGACTTGTCTGTCGTTAAACACATTTCAGATCGCGTTTTAGTTATGTATTTAGGTAATGCCGTGGAACTTGGCGAGGCCGAGGCTCTGTTTGCTGATCCTAAGCACCCATATACGCGTGCGCTGATGTCTGCGGTTCCGATCCCGGACCCGGATATTGAGCGCAATAAGAAAATCCAAATGTTAGAGGGTGATCTTCCTTCACCTATCAACCCACCGTCGGGTTGTGTATTCCGCACTCGTTGCCCACAAGCAACCGAAGAGTGTGCGAAGACGAAGCCAAGCATTTTAGGTAATGACGTTCACGCTGTATCTTGTTTACACGTTAGTGTATAAATTCAGCCTGTGACGGGCTTAAGCGCGACACCTTCATCGGGTCGCGCTTTTTTTATGTGTCTGATTTATACATTCGAATTTCTTGAACATGATGTCCTAAGTTCGATGATTCTCTGTTTGATAGGAAACGCTAATATAGACACAAACAGAACGAGAGGAGAGCAATCATGGGTAAGTTGGTTGAAGGTGTTTGGCAAGATGTCTGGTATGACACAAAATCAAATGGTGGCAAATTTGTGCGCGAAGATGCCGGATTCCGTAACTGGGTTAAAAACGACCCTGATGCGGAGTTTACACCAGAGTCCGGTCGATACCATTTGTATGTCTCTCTTGCTTGTCCTTGGGCACATCGAACCCTCATTTTCCGCAAGCTGAAAGGTTTAGAACCACATATTGATGTCACGGTCGTTTGCCCTGATATGCTCAGCCAAGGTTGGCAAATGGGGCTTCCTGAGCCATTGTTTGGTCACACGCGCATGTATCAAATTTACACGCAGGCCAAACCCGATTACACGGGCCGCGTAACCGTGCCTGTACTTTGGGATAAAAAGACCAATACTATTGTGTCAAACGAGTCGTCAGAGATCATTCGCATGTTTAACTCGGAGTTCAATGCGTTAACAGGGAATCACGACGACTACTATCCAGAACATCTAAAACACGTTATTGATGAGTGGAACGATTTTGTTTATCCGAATGTCAACAACGGAGTGTATCGTTGTGGCTTCGCGACTACGCAAGAGGCGTATGAAGAAGCGTTTGATTCTTTGTTTAATGCGTTAGATAAAATCGATGCTCACCTAGCGACGCATCGTTACTTAGCAGGGAACACAATTACTGAGGCGGATTGGCGTTTGTTTACGACTCTTATTCGTTTTGATGCGGTGTATGTGGGGCATTTCAAGTGTAACAAGCAGCGCATCGCAGACTACGAAAATATACAAGGCTACTTAAAAGAGTTGTATCAAGTTGAAGGCGTCGAAGATACGACGGATTTCTATCACATTAAACGCCACTACTACTTCAGCCACACTGGGATTAATCCGACGCAAGTTGTACCAAAAGGGCCTGATTTAGACCTAAATACTCCTCATGGAAGAGAAAGGATTGGCTAGTTTGCTGCTTCCATCGCAAATGAAAAAGTACTTAACGGTTAGCAATGCCGTTAAGTACTTTTGTGTCATCTAAATACCGGGAGTAGGAAGTTTACTTTTTCATTCATCGCCACCTTACTTAGCGCGTACGATGTCCATCACTAGCTTTCCGTCCACTTTTACAGGACCGTCCTCTTTAGCGCCGAGCTTATACTCAAACACACCAGTCTTCATGCCACCTTTCTCTCCGTGGACCATTAACATCAGCATATCGCCTGATTCTACTGGTTCCATCAAAATTGCATTTACGTTTTCATTCTTTCCCATTTTTAACGGAGCGTAGCCGATAACAGGACCAGGCTTCATTGATTCGTCTGTTCGGTGGACAACCATCCACCCATTGTCATCAGCATGAGCCATTTCAGCGGTCACCGTTCCTCCGGACATATCTTGATCGACGCCTTTAATACTCGGGGCGGAAAAGCTGAATGAAGAAAAACTAATCAGAAACGCAGCTAAACCAAACTTTATCAGTGATGTATTGATGAAATCCTTCATATATATTCCTTAGCAGTCAATGAGTTTGTGCATTGCAGTAGCTTTTACGTATTTCCTAGCAAAAAAGTTTAGCTAAAACGTAAATAATGTCGATAAATTGAACAGGGACCGTGCTGGTTTGGAGCCAATGCATTTTGGGGAGTGGGTCAATCGGTGTAAGAACAAGCACGAGCAATGTCGATTAGGTATGGGGGGCGATAGGAAGAAAAGCTTTGTGCACCAGTAATTATAGGTTGTGCAGTGATTGGTATAAAAACAAATAAGTGTTCTGGCCAGCAATAGAAAAAGCCCTCGACGAATCGAGGGCTTTGTATCTATATCCAACTAGATGTCAGAAGCGATTATTTAGCTTCTTGGTCTGCTTGGATAGCTGTTAGAGCGATGGTGTACACGATGTCGTCTACTAGCGCGCCACGAGACAAGTCGTTTACAGGTTTACGCATACCTTGCAGCATTGGACCGATAGATACTAGGTCAGCTGAACGTTGTACCGCTTTGTAAGTCGTGTTACCCGTGTTTAGGTCTGGGAATACAAATACTGTCGCTTTACCTGCAACTGGAGAGTTTGGTGCTTTAGAAGCAGCAACGTTTTCCATAATAGCAGCGTCGTACTGTAGAGGACCGTCAATGATAAGATCAGGACGTTTCTCTTGAGCCAGTTTTGTTGCTTCACGTACTTTATCAACGTCTGCACCCTTACCAGATTCACCAGTAGAGTAAGAGATCATTGCAACGCGTGGTTCGATACCAAATGCTGCTGCAGAGTCAGCAGATTGGATAGCGATTTCAGCAAGCTGTTCAGCAGTTGGATCTGGGTTGATTGCACAGTCACCGTAAACCAGTACTTGATCAGGCAGAAGCATGAAGAATACTGAAGATACGATAGACGCATTTGGTGCCGTCTTGATGATTTGGAACGGAGGAACGATAGTGTTCGCCGTAGTGTGAACAGCACCAGAAACTAGGCCGTCAACTTCGTCGTTCTCAAGCATCATTGTGCCTAGGAATACTGAATCTTGTAGCTTCTCACGAGCCACAACTTCAGTCATGCCTTTAGCACCGCGCAACTCAACTAGGCGAGCAACGTAGTTTTCACGAACAGCATCTGCATCAATGATGGTTACACCAGTACCTAGCTCAACGCCTTGTTGAGCCGCTACGCGACGGATTTCATCTGGGTTACCTAGAAGTACACAGTCTGCAATGCCGCGTTCAGCACAGATTGCCGCTGCTTTAACTGTGCGTGGTTCGTCACCTTCTGGAAGAACGATACGCTTACCTGCTTTACGAGCAAGTTCAGTTAGCTGGTAACGGAACGCTGGTGGGCTTAGACGACGAGACTTCTGAGTGCCTTCAGTCATAGACTCGATCCAGTTACCGTCGATGTGGCCAGCAACGTGTTCGTTGATGAACTCGATACGCTCTTTATCGTCTGCAGGTACTTCGATGCTGAAGCTCTGTAGGTTTAGAGACGTTTGCCAAGTGTTACCTTGTGCTTTGAAGATAGGTAGACCAGTGTCGAATGCTGGTTTACATAGGCCTTCGATTTCGCTAGGGATATCGTAACCGCCAGTTAGCAGTACTGCACCAATATCCACACCGTTCATTGCAGCAAGAGAAGCAGCAACGATAACATCAGGACGGTCTGCAGAAGTAACAAGTAGAGAGCCCGGTTTGAAGTGCTCAATCATGTTTGGCAGAGAACGTGCACAGAAAGTGATGCTCTTGATGCGACGAGTGTTGATGTCACCTTCGTTGATGATATCTGCTTTCAGGTGCTTAGCCATGTCGATTGCACGAGTCGCAATCAGATCAATGCTCCATGGCACACAACCTAGTACACGAATTGGAGAAGTGTTAAAAATTTCCATCACTTTCAATTCGTTTTGTTTCGCGCTGTCTGCATCGTCAAAGATTTCAGATAGGTCAGGGCGAGTACGGCCAGCTTCGTCAACAGGAGCGTTTAGCTTGTTGATGATAACACCTGAGATGTTTTTGTTTTTAGTGCCGCCGAAGTTAGAACATGCTACTTCGATACGCTCTTTCAGTTGCGCAGGGTTATCAGTACCTGGAGTCGCAACTAGCACGATTTCTGCACCAAGTGTTGCCGCGATTTCCGCGTTTACTTGGTTTGCAAATGGGTGCTTACGAGTAGGTACAAGACCTTCGATTAGCGTAACGTCTGCGTCTTTGTTGATTTGGTTGTAACGTTCAACAACGGTTTCTAGCAGCTCGTCCATGTTGTCGTTACCGATTAGGCTTTCAGCAACAGACATCGCCATTGGTTCACCGATCTTCATATCGCTGTTACGACCAACGATAGTTGAAGTCAGATCTGGCTGATCACCACCTGAACGTGGCTGACAGATTGGCTTGTAGAAAGAAACTTTAACGCCTTTACGCTCCATAGCGCGAAGAACACCCATGCTAACGCTTGTTAGGCCAACGCCTGCGCTAGTAGGGATAAGCATAATAGTACGAGACATTCGTAGAGTACCTTTAGCTATTTGGGGGATAAAAGCTCAACTCTTATTCCATGAAGCTCGAAGAATAGGAGTTGAGCCCCTAAGAAATTCGTTTGAATGAAAATCTGGCTAGCCGAGTGGCTAGCCAGGAATTCAATTAAAGACCTGTCAGGCGAGCAGTGTCTTCAGCGATGACTAGCTCTTCGTTAGTAGAGATAACCATTGCAGGGATACGGCTGTTTTCAGTCGTGATAACGCCTTCGCCGCCGAAGCGAGCTTTAAGGTTAGCTTCGCTATCTACTTCGATACCGAAGATGCCAAGACGGTTTAGAACCATTTCACGGATAGGGCCAGAGTTCTCGCCGATACCGCCAGTGAAAGTGATTGCGTCTAGACGGCCTTCCATTGAAGCAGTGTAGCCAGCAACGTATTTAGCTAGACGGTGGCAGAACACGTCCATTGCGCGTGTTGCTTCTTCTTTTTGACCGTAGTTGTCTTCAACGAAACGACAGTCAGAAGTCACTTCAGTTAGACCTTGAAGACCAGACTCTTTAGTTAGCATCGTGTTGATTTGATCAACAGAGTAACCTAGAGCGTCGTGTAGGTGGAAGACGATAGCAGGGTCGATGTCGCCACAGCGAGTACCCATTACCAGACCTTCAAGTGGAGTAAGACCCATAGAAGTGTCTACAGATTGACCGTTCTTGATCGCACATACAGATGCGCCGTTACCTAGGTGACAGTTGATGATGTTTACTTCTTCAACTGGTTTGTTTAGTAGGCCTGCAACTTCACGAGTGATGAACAAGTGAGAAGTACCGTGCATGCCGTAACGACGGATACCGTGTTCTTTGTATAGGTTGTATGGAAGAGCGTATAGGTAAGACTCTTCAGGCATAGTTTGGTGGAACGCAGTGTCAAATACAGCAACGTTTTTCAGCTCTGGGAAGTTTTTCTTAGCCGCTTCGATACCGATGATGTGAGCAGGGTTATGAAGAGGTGCAAATGTTGCAGCGTCTTGAATACCTTTTAGAACTTCATCAGTAATTAGTGCAGATTGAGTGAACTGCTCGCCGCCGTGAACGATACGGTGACCGATTGCGCCTAGGTTAGCTTTAAGCTCTGGCTTAGAAGCAAGAATAGTTTCTACCATAAACGCTAGTGCTTCTTCGTGAGCTGCACCATTGCCTAGTTGAGCTTCGTGCTTGCCATCAAGTTTCCACTTGATGCGAGCTTCAGGAAGGTGAAGACACTCAGCAAGACCTGACAAGTGCTCGTCGCCGTTCTCGGCATCAACAACGGCAAATTTAAGAGAAGAACTACCGCAGTTTAAAACTAAAACTAGCTTAGACATGTATGACTACCTGTTATTCGTCTGATAAAAAATCAGTTAAAGAATGAAAAATTAATCACAAGAATAGCCGATACCCAGAAGGCTGCGTACTAATCCTGGTCAAAAATTGTTCTAATTCCATATAAAGAAATAGTGATGAAC
>NZ_WXWS01000440.1:0-11392 GCF_009904715.1 Vibrio sp. V42_P2S4T144
ATCACCCGTTTGGTATTGTGCATCAACGTGGTGACCTGTGGTTTTGGTGGTGCAGGCAAACAATCGGTAGTTACCTTGCTTCTCTTTCTCTAAATATTCTAAGAACGCTTGATAGTTTTTATGACGCGTTACGCGAGCTAAATCATGGTAATCCAAACCAGCGCGGCGGACTTTTTTCTCTTCAAGATCGAAACCCAGAGGTTCAATTAAGTGAAGGTTTGCACCGCAGTTGGCGCATAGTCGAATGATGTTGCCGGTGTTCGGCGCGATTTCTGGTTCGTATAAAGCGATATCAAACATGGTATTGAAATAGAGTTGGTCAAAGAGAGGGGCAGTATATACCCAAGTCACCGAAATATGCGAGATTCAGCAAGATTGACCTGGGTATGAAAGCAGGCATTAGCGCGGATGTTAATACCGTACGTATCGATGCTCTTTATAAGAGAGCGTGAGCATAGTTTTCTTCAACTGCTCGCCAGTTGACGACGTTCCACCACGCATCAATATATTCTGGGCGACGGTTTTGGTAACTGATGTAATACGCGTGCTCCCACACGTCTAATGCGAGGATTGGTTCACCGCGCACATCCACTACGTCCATCAGAGGGTTATCTTGATTGCTGGTGGACGTAATGTGAATCTCACCATCTTTTACGATCAGCCATGCAAAGCCAGACCCAAAGGTATTGATGGCAGCTTGGGCAAACGCCTCTTTAAATTGCGCAAAGCTACCAAATTTATCGTTAATTGCTTGAGCAAGCGCGCCTTGAGGCTCTCCGCCACCGTTTGGTGACATGCAATTCCAATAAATGATGTGGTTGTAATAGCCGCCACCATTATTACGTACTGCTGGACTGAGCTTAGAGATATTGTCAAAGATCTCGTCTAATGACTGAGTTTCGAGCTCGCTCCCTTCAACGGCATTTACAAACTTATCAAAGTACGTCTTGTGGTGTTTGCTGTAATGCACTTCCATGGTTTTCGCGTCGATGTACGGCTCTAGTGAATCGTACGGGTAAGGCAGAGCGGGAAATGTATGTGACATAGTAAATCCTCCTTAATTGGAAAATTTACTTTAATGCTAACGATAATTATTATCAACTTTGATCTTTGTAAGGGTATTCTAAGAAGCCTCACCAATTTCTAAAGTGAGGGTGGGGCTGTTAATCACTCACTCTAGAAATATGGTGCGAATTATTGTTAGTTCATCAAATTGAGACTAACAATTGATCGGTAAGGTGATACTCATACGCAATCCGCCTAAAGGACTTCGGCTGGCTGCGATCGTGCCACTGTGCTGGCGAATGGCACTTTCGGTAATGGTTAGGCCGAGACCTGTGCCGCCAGAGTGGCGATCGCGTGCCGTGGAAACGCGATAGAACGGGCGAAAAATCGCGGCCAGTTCCTCTTCTGGTACACCTTCTCCATTATCGTCAACCGTGATACGAAGCGTATCGTCATCGGCTTTGATGTCGATTTGTACCTCATCTTTTCCGTAGTAAATGGCGTTACGAACGATATTTTCCACCGCACTCATCAGCAGTTTAGGGTTACCGGAAATATTGCGCTTAGGTAATTCTGAATAGTGTAGCTGTTTGCCCATTTGCTCTGCTTCAAACTGCGCATCTTTAATGATTTCTTCCCATAAACTTTCTAGTGGCTGTGTTTCGCGAGTCATATGACTGTTCGCCTGCATGCGAGAAAGCTCTAATAGTTCGCTGATCATCTGTTCCAAGCGCTGCGCTTCGGTATCGATACGAGTCAGTTCTGGGCTTTCGCCTTGTTTACGCGTCGCTAATGCGCTTGCCATGCGCAGACGAGTTAAAGGTGAGCGCAGCTCGTGAGAGATATCGGATAGCAAACGTTGTTGTCCTGAAATCATTTGATTAACCGCTTCGACCATCTGGTTGAAGCTGCTGCCTGCTTGACGAAATTCCGCCGTACCTTTTTCTAAATTTGGGTCTGTGACAAATTCACCTTTCGCTACACGTTGAGCAGCGGCTTCAAGACGACGTGCAGGCTGACTCAAAGCCCAAGCAAGCCATAACAGCAATGGTGTACTAACCAACATGACCGCAAGCAAGAGCTGGAATGGGTGATCAAACAGACGCAGGAGTAGAGGTGGTGGCTCATTCCATTTGAAGCCCACGTACATCAAGATATCGGAACCTGCCAAAGTAATAGGAATTGGGCCCGCAATCATGTATCGACCATACAGCTTCTGCTTTGGATTATTGTAATCTTCGATACTGGTGACAAAGTTTTGCATGGCACGCAATTGAAAATTGCTGCGTTTTTCTGTCGTAAGAACATTACCGCTGTAGTCAGAAAAAAAGACTCGTGGGCGAGGGTCGTGCTTGCCGTGACGGTTGCCCTCGATACGAAAAAGTATGCGGCCTAAATCTGTTTGCTGGCTGTATTTTTGTTGGATTGAGTCACGCGTTTCTACCATACGTTTGTAGTGTTCTTCTGGAATATCGCGAGCTTTGCGTGGGTCCAAATGTGGCAGTGATAGCACGGCTATCAATACTAATAACATGGTGAACCAAAAAATGGCAAAGATGCGTCCATACAGGCTATTGATGTTTGGTAGTTTGATGCGTGATAGGCGCATTAATCCTCCTCAAGCAGCATGTAGCCACGACCACGCAGGGTTTTGATTCGCGGCTTGCCATTGCTTTGATCTGGTAATTTTTTACGTAAGTTCGAGACATGCATATCGATAGCGCGATCAAAAGCAGCGAGTCGTTTACCAAGCACATCTAAGCTCAGTGTCTCTTTGGTCAGCACTTGTCCTGGGTTTTGTACGAAGTGGGTGAGTAGCGCAAACTCGGTTGCTGTGAGATCGAGTAACTGTTGCTCACAATACGCTTCTTGCTTACCGGGATAGAGGCGGATTTCTTGATACTCAATGCAATCGCTGTTTTTGGTATTTTTTTGTGTGCTGCTAGTGCGGCGTAAAATCGCGCGGATTCGCGCTAACAGCTCTCGGTCACTAAAAGGTTTTGGTAAATAATCATCCGCGCCCAGTTCCAAGCCGATCACGCGATCAATTTCTTCCCCTTTAGCGGTCAGCATCAAGACGGGAGTTTCCCAATTTTCACGTAAGCGTTTCAGCGTTTCCATGCCATTGAGTTTTGGCATCATGACATCCAACAAAATCAAATCAATCTTATCATTGATCGCGGCTAAGCCGGCTTCACCGTCATTTGCTTCGCTGACGTCAAACCCTTCGAAACTGAGTACTTCTTTTAATAAGCTAGTTAGCTCGATATCGTCATCGATTAAAAGAATGTTTGCCATGGGGGCACCTATAGTAAGTTACCGATAGCCTAATATTACATTGGAATGATGCGCAACGAAGAGGAGAAAAATCACTCTTTACGATTCTTTACGCTCCCTATACGTCGCTTTACCTAGCGGGTCGTATTCTATACTCAAGCGCTGTGAGAACAGCTCAGAAGAACCACTCACCTGTGTAAGGAATCGTATTATGAAGTCTGCAAAAAAACTTGTGTTAGCTGCTGTTGTTCTACCTCTTACTCTTGGCGCCGCAAGCGCATTCGCTTACGGTGGTAAAAACCATCATAAAGGCCCTCGTGACGAATGCGGCATGGGTATGGACCGAGGTGTCATGCGTCAACTAGACCTGACTGATGCACAAAAAGATCAGCTAAAAGAAATGCGTGAAGCAAACAAAGCAGAAATGAAAGCAAAATTCGCTGATGGCAAAGAAGCACGTATGGCTGAGCGTCAAGCGCATCACGCAAAAGTACAATCGCTTTTGCTGGCGGATAACTTTGATGAAGCTCAAGCTAGCGAATTAGCAAAAGAGATGGTTGAGCGCCAAACGGAACGTCGCGTGCAAATGCTAGAAAGAAAGCACCAAATGCTTAGCGTATTAACACCTGAGCAGAAAGCGAAATTTGTTGAGCTACAAAATGAACGTATGCAAGAGTGTGGCGACAGAATGCACAAGCGCATGGAAAAGTCGCGCAATAATTAAGTCATGAATTGATGTTATATAAAGAGGCAGCCATTGGTTGCCTCTTTTTGATCTGGTTATTTCATGGTCATTCAATATACTCAACGTATGGTTTTAGTTAACTCTTTGATTATGAAACAGCAATACGCACGTTTAGTTACGACCGCCGCTTGGACTGCAACCATTGTGGCGACGCTTCTTCTGATAGTAAAAGTCATCACGTGGTGGGTAACCGGCTCAGTGAGCTTATTGGCGTCATTGATTGACTCCATGTTAGATATCGCGGCTTCGGTTGTGAATCTTGTGGTGGTTCGTTACGCCTTACAACCGGCAGACCGCGAACATACGTTTGGACATGGTAAAGCTGAGTCCTTAGCGGCCCTAGCCCAAGCAATGTTTATTTCGGGCTCGGCAGTATTTTTGATTCTTAACGGGATTGACCGATTTTTCCGCCCGCATGCTTTACACGCACCGGAGTTAGGTGTGTATGTATCGCTGTTTGCGATTGTGGTCACACTTGGCTTGGTGATGTTCCAAAAACATGTGGTTCGCGTGACGGGGAGCCAAGCAATAGCGGCGGATTCTCTGCATTATCAGACTGACTTGTATATGAATGCTGCGATCATGGTGGCTCTGGGGCTCAGTTATTTTGGAGTGACTCAAGCGGATGCTGTGTTTGCGATTGGTATTGGTGTCTTCATTCTTTATAGCGCTTTCAAAATGGTCAGCGAAGCGATTCAAACCTTACTTGATAGAAAGTTGCCCGATGAAGAGCTTGAGCAAATTAACCAAGCTTGTTTGAGCGTAAAAGGGGTATTGGGCGTGCATCAGTTACGCACGCGAATGTCAGGACCGACGCGCTTTATACAGTTGCATTTAGAGCTAGACGATAACTTACGATTAATTGAGGCGCATTACATCGCTGATAAAGTGGAAGATAATTTATTGGCTCTGTTTCCTGATGCGGATGTATTGATCCATCAAGATCCATTGTCTGTCGTTTTCGGACCAGAGAAAGAGCAGAAAGCGCAAGATTGGTAGGCTTGAAAAATCCATCAGTGCCCGACGACAAACAGGTACTTATTGACTATCTTTCCATCAATACTTATTAAGATTCGTGATCCTGATATGAATCAACAAAGTTTCATAGAGAAACTGTAATACTCTTACATAAGTAGAAAAGTTACATAAAAAAGTGCGTTTTCATTGGTAATCCTGTAGAGGAAATGTAACATAACGCACAGTTCTGGATTATGCAGGTTGCTTGGTAACAAGGGGCCTAAAAGAAAATTAAATAATTGATTGCCAAAGATCGAGGGTGAGCATGATTAAGAAGATCGGTGTTTTAACAAGTGGCGGTGACGCACCTGGTATGAACGCTGCGATACGCGGCGTAGTACGTACAGCACTATCCGAAGGATTGGAAGTATTCGGTGTGTACGACGGCTACCTAGGCCTATACGAAGGCCGCATCGAGAAGCTAGATCGTTCTAGCGTTTCAGATGTGATCAACAAAGGTGGTACGTTCCTAGGTTCTGCACGTTTCCCTGAATTTAAACAAGTGGAAGTTCGTGAAAAAGCGATTGAGAACCTGAAAAAACATGGTATCGATGCACTAGTGGTAATCGGTGGTGATGGTTCGTACATGGGTGCGAAGAAACTGACTGAAATGGGTTACCCATGTATCGGTCTTCCGGGCACAATCGACAACGATATCGCAGGTACGGATTACACTGTGGGCTACCTAAGTGCACTAAACACCGTTATCGATGCAATCGACCGTCTACGTGATACTTCTTCATCTCACCAACGCATTTCAATTGTAGAAATCATGGGCCGTCACTGTGGTGATTTGACTCTGATGTCTGCAATTGCGGGCGGTTGTGAATACATCATCACTCCGGAAACTGGTCTAGACAAAGACAAGCTGATCAGCAACATCCAAGATGGTATCGCTAAAGGTAAGAAACACGCGATCATCGCGCTTACTGAGCTAATGATGGATGCTAATGAACTAGCTCGTGACATCGAAGCCGCGACAGGTCGTGAAACTCGTGCAACAGTACTTGGTCACATCCAACGTGGTGGTCGTCCAACTGCATTTGACCGCGTACTAGCATCTCGTATGGGTAACTACGCTGTTCACCTATTGATCGAAGGTCATGGTGGTCGTTGTGTAGGTATCGTGAAAGAGCAACTTGTTCACCACGATATCATCGACGCAATCGAAAACATGAAGCGTCCAGTACGCAACGATCTATACAAAGTTGCTGAAGAGTTGTTCTAAGCAAGCTTGAAATAGATAAACAAAACCGCGGCTTTCCGCGGTTTTTTTGTATTTGAGAATCAACAAAAAGAAACTAGCGATAGACGAGTGTTAAGACACGCTGCTCTGCTCTATGAGCGTTAATTTTCGCTCGCGCAGCGCAAACAAGTAGCCCAGTAGCCCACCCAACGTATTCCCAACCGCGATACCGATAAACAAGCCTTCAATGCTGTAGATTTGGCTCCCGACCCAAGCCGATGGCAAGGTAAAAATGAACAGCCGCATAAAGCTCCACTGGAATGCACGCAATGGCTTGTGCATCGCATTCAAACCACTGACTAACATCATCACGATGCCTTGGAAGCCATAACTAAATGGCACCACCAGTAAATAATGCCAAAGCAGGTTTTTCACCGCATCTTCCTGAGAAAACAGCGCAGCCAGAGGAATGCTCAGCGGTACCATCATCAAGAAGATAAACCCTTGGAATACCACTGCAAAACGCATGCTAATAAATAAACCGGAAAAGGCTCGTTGCGGTTGTTTGGCTCCTAAATTTTGTGCCATAAACGGTGTGAGGGCAGAGGTCAGCGACATCAATACTAAAATCAATATGGACTCAATACGCTGCGCTGCCCCGTAAGCAGCAACCGCCGCTGTACCGTGGTTGGATAACAGCATCATTAGAATGGCACCGGACAACGGATTCATCGCGTTTGATAGCGCTGCAGGGGTACCAATTTTTAGTGTCTGTTGCCAGTCTTGTTTCAGCAAAGCCCATTGGGGTTGAGCAAGCAATTTTTCCCGTTTAATTAGCACATAGAATGAGCCACACAAAGCACCTAACCAGCTAAAGGCACTTGCTATGGCTGCGCCTTGAATGCCAAGTTCCGGAAAAGGGCCATACCCGAAAATCAACAATGGATCGAGCATGCCATTAATCAAACCAGCCAACATCATGACTTTTGCTGGTGTCTTTGTGTCGCCAGTAGCTCGGATAGCACTGTTGCCCGCCATTGGGATCACTAGCAGAGGAATGGTGAGATACCAGACCTGCATATACTGCTCAATAAGAGGGATGAGATCATCAGACGCACCAAGAAAACGAAACAATGGCGCAATGGTGGTAAAGCCAATAGAAGACGCGATAGCCACAAGTAACACGGCTAATAACAAACCGTGGGTGGTGAACCGTGCAGCTTGTGGTGCATGACCTTGCCCAAGCAAGCGACCAATATTGGTCGATAGTCCCATCCCAATCCCCATCGTAATGCAGTTAACCGCAAAGGTGACAGGGAAGGTATAGCTGATAGCTGCTAGCGCTTGAGTGCCAAGCAACGAGATAAAAAACGTGTCCACCAAGTTAAACATCAAAATTGCGATCATGCCCATAGTCATGGGTACGGTCATTTTCCGCAGCGTTTCAGGAATGGGTGCGGTCAACAAACCATGCTTATCGGTCGCTTGGGGTTCCAGCTTGTTATTTTCCTGCATGTGTGACAACTATCTGGTAAGCAAACTGCAAGGATACAAGAAAGCGAGATGCCGAGCGAGTGAGCATTTCTAACGCAAACCGTTGCCTAGTTGTTCGTTATTTTAACTAAGTCACAAAAATTTTGTGCCACCCCCTTGGGATCGCTGCTTCGACCCCTTATATAGGGATCACGTGTCTGGGGCTACAGTCCCTAAGGACAATTATCAAATAAACATGGAAATTTTCAGGAGAGACGACCGATGAACATTCGTCCATTACATGACCGAGTTATCGTTGAACGTAAAGAAGTTGAATCTAAGTCTGCTGGTGGCATCGTTCTGACTGGTTCTGCTGCAGAAAAATCGACTCGCGGTGTTGTTCTAGCTGTGGGTAAAGGCCGCATCCTAGAAAACGGCACCGTACTGCCACTAGACGTTAAAGTCGGTGATACCGTTATCTTCGCTGAAGGTTACGGTACAAAAACTGAAAAAATCGACGGTAAAGAAGTGCTTGTCATGTCTGAAAACGACATCATGGCGATCGTTGAATAATAGCAATCATTGAGTAATTTTTTGCTCAGATTCAATTACGAAATTACACACAAAGAATTTTAGAAAGGAAATCAAAGATGGCTGCTAAAGACGTTAAATTTGGTAATGACGCACGAGTTAAAATGCTGGAAGGTGTAAACGTTCTGGCTGACGCAGTAAAAGTAACACTGGGTCCTAAAGGACGTAATGTCGTTCTAGACAAATCTTTTGGTGCACCAACTATCACTAAAGATGGTGTATCAGTAGCGCGTGAAATCGAGCTGGAAGATAAATTCCAGAACATGGGCGCACAAATGGTTAAAGAAGTTGCGTCTAAAGCAAACGACGCAGCGGGTGACGGTACAACAACAGCAACGGTACTAGCACAATCTATCGTTAACGAAGGTCTAAAAGCAGTCGCAGCGGGCATGAACCCAATGGATCTTAAGCGTGGTATCGACAAAGCTGTTGCCGCGGCAGTTGAGCAACTAAAAGAGCTTTCTGTTGAATGTAACGACACAAAAGCGATCGCGCAGGTTGGTACTATCTCTGCAAACTCAGACGCAAGCGTAGGTAATATCATTGCAGAAGCAATGGAGCGTGTGGGTCGTGATGGCGTTATCACGGTTGAAGAAGGTCAGGCGCTACAAGACGAGTTAGACGTAGTAGAAGGTATGCAGTTCGACCGCGGTTACCTGTCTCCTTACTTCATCAACAACCAAGAATCAGGCAGTGTTGATCTAGAAAACCCATTCATTCTTCTAGTAGACAAGAAGATCTCAAACATTCGTGAGCTTCTTCCAACGCTAGAAGCTGTCGCGAAAGCATCTCGTCCACTGCTTATCATTGCAGAAGATGTGGAAGGCGAAGCGCTAGCAACATTGGTTGTGAACAACATGCGTGGCATCGTAAAAGTTGCAGCTGTGAAAGCACCTGGCTTCGGTGACCGTCGTAAAGCAATGCTACAAGACATCGCTATCCTAACTGGCGGTACTGTGATTTCTGAAGAGATCGGTCTAGAGCTAGAAAAAGTTGCACTAGAAGATCTAGGTCAAGCGAAGCGTGTTTCTATCACGAAAGAAAACACGACTATCATCGATGGTATCGGTGAAGAAGAGATGATCTCTGGCCGTGTTGCTCAGATTCGTCAACAAATCGAAGACGCAACTTCAGACTACGACAAAGAGAAACTACAAGAGCGCGTAGCTAAACTGGCTGGCGGTGTTGCAGTAATCAAAGTTGGTGCTGCGACTGAAGTTGAAATGAAAGAGAAGAAAGACCGTGTAGAAGATGCGCTAGCCGCAACTCGCGCAGCGGTTGAAGAAGGTGTTGTTGCTGGTGGTGGTGTTGCACTTATCCGCGCGGCATCTAAGATTGCTCACCTAACGGGTGACAACGAAGAACAAAACGTTGGTATCCGCGTTGCACTACGTGCAATGGAAGCGCCAATCCGTCAAATCACGAAGAACGCAGGTGAGGAAGACTCAGTTGTTGCGAACAACGTGAAAGCGGGTGAAGGTAGCTACGGTTACAACGCGGCAACAGGCGAATACGGCGACATGCTAGAAATGGGTATCCTAGATCCAACTAAAGTTACTCGTTCTGCACTACAATTCGCAGCATCGGTTGCAGGTCTGATGATCACAACTGAAGCGATGGTTACTGACCTACCGCAAAAAGACGCGCCAGCGATGCCTGACATGGGCGGCATGGGTGGCATGGGCGGTATGGGCGGCATGATGTAAGCCAGCTTATCTCATCGCTCTAAGGGAGCCCTTATAGCGGAAAGATAACCGACCAAACCTTTAAAAGTCGAGGCAGATGCCTCGACTTTTTTTATGCGTGTCACCTGAGAAACATGACGTTCTGGAGTGGCTTATCATGAGATTTCTGAGCGTAAAAAGCGCCATTTCAGAAGCAAAAAATCGAAGAGAAATATTTTTTCTTTTGAGTCAGATGGTTAAATCTGACCTATTGCTAACACTTTTTGAACGGGGACAGAGCAAAATCTGAACATTACACTATGTTGTAAATTGTTGCTTCCCATCATGGAGATGAAAATGAAAAAGCTTATGACGTCATTGGCGGTTGCAGCCGCTATCGCATCACCTGTTGCTTTTGCCGACAGTACACCTGTGATGTTCTCTACTATCGATAACACAAACGCACCTTCGAATTCTTCAGTTGGTGGCGTTCGTTTAGCTGTGTTGCATGGACAGGTAAATGAGGTTAAAGGTGTCGACTTTTCACTGCTTGGTATGTCAGAAACGGATCGTACGACAGGTGTGAACTTCGGTCTGTTTTTTGGTGCAGCAAAAGTAAATCAAGAAATGAAAGGCGCGTCTTTAGGCTTAGTTAACTGGAACCAAGGTCAGACGACGGGTGTTAACTTGGGTGCTGTTAACATTACGAACAACGTAAAAGGCTTGAACTGGAGCGCGGTGAACTATTCTGAAGGCTACACCATGGCGGATGTGGGCTTAGCGAGTATCTCTAAGAAGTCTAATTTCCAGTTTGGTTTCTTCAACATGACCGATCAAATCGATGGCGTGCAAATTGGTCTTTTGAACTGTGCGGATAACGGTTTCTTCAAGTGTTTCCCACTCATCAACTTTGCTAAGTAATCCCTGAGAAAGTCAGAATCTTTATATACAGAAAGCCCTCGATGTTTGTCGAGGGCTCTTTAATTACTGATGAGATGAAGCGAGTTTCTCGGAGCGTTAACTATTTAATTAATCGTGATGAAGTTTTGCGTTGTTGAATTCTTTGATGAACACCGCGGCGTAATGCTTTGATGTGGTTTTCTGCTTTATCCACACCTAACAACACGGTTAGTGTCAGGAGAGTAATAACCACCGACTGCGTTAAATAACCCAAACCTATCATCAAACCTAAACCTGCTAGCACCCATATTACAGCCGCGGATGTTACGCCATGGATTTTTCCATCAAGTGTCATCATAACGCCAGCGCCTAAGAAGCCGACGCCAGTAATGATCTGACCAAGCACTCGTGCTTGATCAAGTGTATTTGGCGATAACGACACTGCCATCGACATAAACAGGTAGGTGCCTGAAATAATTAATATTGCTGTGCGAATGCCAACCGGTTTACCACGAGTTTGGCGCTCTATACCGA
>NZ_WXWS01000652.1:0-6959 GCF_009904715.1 Vibrio sp. V42_P2S4T144
TCACCACGCTTTAGCGTCTCCGCCAAGTAACGTTGTGTCATTTCTAGTACAGCTTGCAATTGAACATACTTGGCTTGCCCTAATCCTTTGTGACGACAAAACTCTTCTTCTGATGCTGAAAATAGTTGTCTGAGCGAACCAAAGTCTTGAATAAGGAAGTCTGCAAGCTCAATCACGTTCATTCCGCGGGTGCCTGTGCGCAAGAAGATGGCCAGTAGCTCAGCATCGGTCAAAGCTTGCGGCCCTCGTTGCAGTAGCTTCTCTCTGGGCATGGACTCATTTGGCAAAGCTTTCAGTATCATCTGATGTCTCTTTATATGGAAAGTGTCCCTATTCCACAAAACAAAAAGCGAAAGTCGAGTATGACTTTCGCTTTCTTCGTACTATCAGTGTTTTCCATGCAACTTAACAGTTCATCAGAGTTTAAAGTTGCCAACCAAGCCGTGAATTTCTGTTCCAGACTGTGATAGCTGCGTGCTGATTGACTCGGCATGCTGCAACGTCTCATTAATGTTGTTCACGATCTGTTGAATAGCCACTAAGTTTTGGTTGATGTCTTCTGCAACCGCGCTTTGTTCTTCTGCGGCAGACGCGGTTTGAATACCCATATCTCGAATTGTTCCGATAGAATGATGAACACCAGAAAGAGATTGCTGAATGAGCGCAGATTCTTCCGCCGTTTTGACACCTCGTTTTTGGCTCACCGACATCGTACTGACCGCTCTTGATACACCATTTTGTAGCTGCTTGAGCATGTCGCCAATTTCATGAGTACTATTTTGCGTACGACTGGCTAACGAGCGCACTTCATCCGCAACGACGGCAAACCCTCGACCTTGCTCACCGGCTCTAGCCGCTTCAATCGCCGCATTTAGGGCCAACAAATTCGTTTGCTCGGCTATCTCGCCAATCACATCCAGCACTTTGGTTATTTTTTCGGTCTGTAAACTCAACTCAGAAATTGCATCTGACGTGCTGTCTATCTCCGTCACGAGTTCGGTAATGCCTTCTATTGCTTGCTCGACCTCATGCTGAGCGGCGGTGACTTGACTGTTGGCATCGTCAATTGCCTGCGCGGTCGCATTAGTATTGCTGGCTACTTCTTTGGCAGTCATGCTCATTTGTGTCACCGCAGTCACGACTTTGTCCGTCTCTAAACAGTGGTCCTGCATTTGGCCGCTCGCTTGGCTGGTCTGAGTGTTCAGGCTTTGGGAAACGGTTTGTACTGTCGTCGCAGAGCGGTGGATATCCTGCATCAGTGGGTGCAGCTTATCCATAAACTCATTAAACGCCGCTGCCACTTCACCGACTTCATCCTGACTTTCGACTTTTAAACGAGCCGTTAAGTCACCGCCGCCTGCGGCAACATCTTTTAATGAAGCCGCGACATGTTGTAATGGCTGAATGCCTTTAGACACCACGATACTGGTGAGAACACTGGTAATGATCAATCCAATAGCGGAAATCAACACGGCAGATAATGTATGCTCTTTTAGCTCTTGAGTCTTTAACTCTCTGTGCATCGCAACTTGTTGGTCGATGTCATCAATATAAACGCCAGTACCTAAAACCCAGTCCCATTTAGATAGATATTCTGCATAGCCCAACTTAGGCGCTTGTGCGTCAATGGTCGGTTTGTGCCACGAGAAATAGAGGAACCCATCCCCTTTTTGAGAAGCGTCAATCAAGCCCGCAATAACTGCGACCCCATTTTCATCTTTTAAGTCGTAAAGGTTTTTACCCTCTAATGCAGGTTTGATGGCGTGCAACGTATTCACACCTTGAGAGTCGTAGGCAAAAAAGTAACCATCGCTTTCAAAGCGCATGGCTTTCAGAATTTCTTTTGCTGCCTCTTTATTACTTCCATTTACATCCGTGTCGTATAACGGTTTTATCGCCGTCACGCCCATCATCATATAGGCTTGTAACTCTTTCTTTTTCGTTTCGATGAGCTCTTGCCTGTCTCTTGCCAGCTCCGCTTCCAAACTTTTACTGCTGTTGATGTAATACACCACTGAGATCAACGTGGTGATCAACAACAGCGGAATTAGGGTTATCAGCAGCAATTTGTTTCGACTTTTCAACACCATGGTTTCCACTACCTCTTTTTCTTTTCAGACTTGCAAACTCCGCGCAACTTGTCTGTGAGGTAGGCGAGAATTTTCCCTTCCTCGGTCAGATTAATACTCTGGAGTTTGATGTGAATTATCTTCTCGTTATATATGCTCGGGCGGTCAGACTTTGAATTGTGTTAAAATCCGGTCATCAAATTGGAGATCTCACATGCAAACACTAGCAGGAAAGAAAATTCTACTCGGCATCAGTGGCGGTATTGCCGCGTATAAATGTGCGGAGCTAACCCGTCGCCTCATAGAGAGAGGAGCGCAAGTTCAAGTTGTAATGACGAAAGCCGCAAAAGAGTTCATTACCCCTTTCCCCTTTAACCATGCAAGCCGTTTCGGGCCGTCCTGTCTCGGACAGTTTACTAGACCCAGCAGCGGAAGCCTCTATGGGCCATATTGAATTGGCCAAATGGGCAGATTTAGTGCTATTAGCGCCCGCGACCGCGGACTTAATCGCGCGCATGTCCGCAGGCATGGGGAACGATTTACTTACTACGCTCGTGCTCGCGACGGATTCCCCTGTTGCTGTTTCTCCTGCGATGAATCAACAGATGTATCGCAATATCGCAACCCAAGAGAACATCGCTACGTTAGCGCGTCGTGGTATGCACATCTGGGGCCCTGCGGCAGGAGAGCAAGCCTGTGGTGATGTAGGACCAGGTCGAATGCTGGAACCAATGCAGCTAGTACATCTATGTGAACAGTTCTTTCAACCAAAATTGCTAGAAGGTAAGTCGATACTCATTACCGCCGGACCAACTCGCGAAGCGATTGATCCAGTGCGTTACATTACAAACCATAGCTCCGGGAAAATGGGCTATGCATTGGCGAGCGCCGCAGCGCAGATGGGAGCAAAAGTCACCCTCGTGAGCGGTCCTGTCAGTTTAAATACGCCCGTAGGTGTTGAGCGCATAAATGTTTCCAGTGCACAAGAGATGCACGAAGCCGTTATGACACATGCAAACCAGCATGATGCCTTTATTAGCTGCGCTGCCGTTGCCGACTACCGCCCACAAACGATCGCGTCTCAAAAGTTGAAAAAGACAGAAGACAACGACGAAATGGTCATTAATATGGTTAAAAATCCTGATATTGTTGCATCTGTGGCAGCAATGACGGAGAAGCGTCCGTTTACCGTCGGTTTTGCGGCTGAAACCAATGATGTAGAGACCTATGCTCGAGGCAAGTTAACAAAGAAAAACCTCGATATGATCTGTGCAAACGACGTTTCGGTTGCAGGGCAAGGATTTAACAGCAACGACAACGCAATTACCCTTTACTGGCCTGAAGGTGAACTTGCGCTCGCTTTAGAATCAAAAGAAGCATTGAGCTTTAAAATTCTCGAAAAAATGCATCAATTGATGTAACTAACGTTTGAAAACCCTGCCAATTTTTTACAAAAGCTGGCATAAATTTGGTACAAAAATGACAACTAAGGGTGTTAAATCTCCCATTCCACCCTTAGTGGTCTAGTTTGAGGCGAAATAGCGTCTTATAATCCCCTCCGCTCAACTTTGTATTTTGAAAGGAAGTAACTAATGGCCGGCAGTAAAAAATCCAACCGTCGTGAAGAGATCTTACAAGCATTGGCAGAAATGCTTGAATCAACAGATGGCGCTTCACGCATTACTACGGCAAAACTGGCCAAGCAAGTCGGCGTTTCAGAAGCCGCGCTGTATCGTCATTTCCCAAGTAAAGCGCGCATGTTCGAAGGGTTGATTGAGTTCATTGAAGAAGCCTTGATGACACGTATCAACCGTATTCTAGACGACGAAAAAGATACACTAGAGCGTATTCGTATGGTGATGCACCTTATTTTGGCGTTCTCTGAACGTAACCCAGGTCTGACACGCATTTTGTCGGGTCATGCTCTAATGTTTGAAAATGAACGTCTACGTGAACGCATCAATCAACTCTTTGAGCGTATAGAAACACAATTGCGCCAAATCCTGCGTGAACGTAAGATTCGTGAAGGGAAGTCTTTCCCTGTCGAAGAGCGCATCCTAGCCGCGCAAATTCTGGGACAAGTTGAGGGGAGCCTAAACCGCTTTGTGCGTAGCGACTTTAAATACCAGCCGACTGCAAACTTTGACGAGTACTGGGCGCTTTTGAGTGCACAAATAAAGTAAAAGACTATGAGTAAAGACAAATACACGCAGCCCGAGTTTTCTCTTTCACTTCTTCACCCTCGTAACTGGGGCGTATGGCTTGGTTTTGGTCTGTTGGCCATCCTCGTCAATATTCTTCCTTATCGGCTGCTGCTTTCATTAGGTCGTTCACTCGGTAAACTTGGCATGCGCTACGGTAAAAAGCGTGTCCACGTTGCTCAGCGTAACTTAGAATTGGCCTTTCCAGACAAAACACCTGAAGAGATTCAACATATTGTTGAAGAGAACTTCAAAAATACTGGTATGGCACTGATAGAAACCGGAATCACTTGGTTCTGGCCGACTTGGCGCTTTAAAAACCTGATCGTCGAGAAAGATCTCGGCGCACTGCGTGAAAAAGCCAAAGAAGGTAAAGGAGTCCTACTTTGTTGTGTCCATGCTCTAAATCTAGAGATCACTGCGCGTGCTTTCGCCGTGTTAGGCGTGGCCGGGTACGGCGCGTTTCGTCCACATAATAATCCTGCTTATAACTTTATCCAGTATTGGGGACGGACACATAACGGCAATAAACTGATTGATCGTAAAGATGTAAAAAAGATGATTCGTGTTTTACGCAGCGGTGAGCGTCTGTTCTATTTACCGGACCACGATTACGGTCGCAAAAAATCAGTATTTGTGCCCTTCTTTGCCGTAGACAATGCGTGTACGACAACAGGCACGAGCATTCTGGCGTATACCTCAAAATGTGCGATCATCCCAGGCTCAGGGTTTCGCAATGACGAAGGGAAATACGACATCATCGCCGATAAGTGCATTGAAGCCGATTATCCACAAAAAGACGAAGTCGCCGCTGCCGCTTATATGAACAAGTATGTGGAAGAAGTCATTCTACGCGCTCCAGAGCAATGGATGTGGCTCCATAAACGCTATAAAACCATGCAAGATGAGCATGTCGAGAAAGGCATTCGCTATAAGTAAGTGGTCAAGGCGATGAATCCAAAAACAAAAAAGGGCAGATGAATATCCATCTGCCCTTTTTACTTTTTCAGAAAAAGTAACCAATTAAATGCCGTATTCTGCGCGGTATGCTTTGACTGCTTCTAGATGCTCTTTGTCTGTGCCTTTCTCTTCAAGGAAAGTCACAAGGTCAGTCAGGCTAACGATCGAGATGATTGCACAACCAAAGTCACGCTCCACTTCTTGGATCGCAGACAATTCACCTTTGCCTTTTTCTTGGCGGTCAATCGCAACCAACACACCAGCAAGGTCTGCACCATTCGCCTTGATGATTTCCATCGATTCACGAATCGCAGTACCTGCTGTGATTACGTCATCCACTAGCATGATTCGACCTTCAAGCGCAGAGCCTACAAGGTTACCGCCTTCGCCGTGATCTTTCGCTTCTTTACGGTTGAAGCAGTAAGGCGTGTCGATATCGTGGTGATCCGCCAGCGCGACTGCTGTTGTCGTCGCGATTGGGATACCTTTGTACGCCGGGCCAAACAGTACATCAAACTCAATGCCAGAATCAGCAAGCGCGGCTGCGTAAAAACGACCAAGACGCGCTAGGTCACGACCAGTATTGAAAAGACCAGCGTTAAAGAAGTACGGGCTTTTACGGCCAGATTTCAAAGTAAACTCACCAAACTTAAGAACTTCTTTCTCAAGTGCAAACTCAATAAATTCACGCTGGTATGCTTTCATTATTTTCTCTCTATGTCCTTGGTTTCTTGTGTCTCTTCTCGACAATCATTCATTTCTCTATTGTCGAGATAAAAAAATAGCCCCCATAATGGGAGCTATCTAAATCAATTGGCTAACGCCGCCTTCTGCGCTGCGACAATTTCCGTAATGCCGACTTTCGCCGACTCGAGCAATGCCATCAGCTGTTCGTGACTGAACGGTTCACCTTCTGCGGTGCCCTGAATTTCAATCATCTTGCCTTCTTCTGTCATTACCACGTTCATGTCTGTGTCTGCCGCTGAATCTTCAACGTATTCAAGGTCACACAGAACATCATCACCTAGCAAACCAACTGAAACTGCCGCTACGTGGCCTTTCATTGGGTTTGCTTTTAGCTTGCCGCTATCTACTAGGTGTTGGAATGCATCGGCCATTGCAACACTTGCGCCGCTGATGGATGCAGTACGCGTACCACCGTCAGCTTGGATAACGTCACAGTCAACGGTGATCATGAACTCACCCATGGCTTTTAGGTCGACAACAGCGCGTAGGCTTCGCGCGATAAGACGCTGAATTTCCATCGTACGGCCGCCTTGTTTGCCACTTGCCGCTTCACGACGAGTACGCGAATGTGTTGCTCGAGGTAGCATGCCGTATTCAGCTGTAACCCAGCCTTTACCTTGACCTTTTAGCCAACGTGGCACAGATTCTTCGACGGTCGCATTACACAACACTTTGGTGTTACCGAACTCAACTAGCACTGACCCTTCAGCGTAAGCTGTGTAGTTACGAGTAATTTTGATAGGGCGAACTTGATCCGCCTTGCGATCGTTTGGACGCATGGGCATCTACCTTAAATATGAGGAGAAGACGATTTGGTTGGGCGAAGATTATAACGGAATCGATTCCGGATTCATAGGTTACGCATCTGGCACAACATAAACAATCCATACATCCCGCGCACCTATCGACGCAGCGTGATACACTCTTGAAGTAATTTTCAAAAAATGAAGACAGGAAAATTCGATGATTTACAGTATGACAG
>NZ_WXWS01000652.1:6972-11284 GCF_009904715.1 Vibrio sp. V42_P2S4T144
TTCTGCGGTATGGGAAATCCGCAGCGTGAACCAGCGTTATTTAGAAACATACTTCCGCATGCCAGAGCAATTTCGCGGGTTAGAGCCCGTTTTACGTGAGCGTTTTCGTAAGCGCTTAGCGCGAGGCAAAGTAGAATGTAATCTACGTTTTGAAGCAAACCCTGCCGCAAAAGGTGAGCTTAGCATCAATGAAGCGCTTGCTAGCCAGGTAATTAAAGCCGCTGAACAAGTCATGCACATGACTGGTGAACTGAGCCGAATCAATCCATTTCAAGTTATGCAATGGCCGGGGGTAATGGAAACGCCAGAGCAAGACATGGATGCGGTAAATAAAGTGCTACTAGAAGCGTTTGATGGCGCAATGGATGAATTTATTGAAGCGCGCGCTCGTGAAGGCGAGAACATGAAGGCGCTGATTGAGCAACGCCTCGAAGCGATCACATCAGAAGTTGTGAAAGTGCGCGCACGCATGCCAGAAATACTAGAGTGGCAACGTGAGCGTCTGTTCTCTAAATTTGAAGATGCAAAAGTAGAGCTAGACCCATCTCGCGTTGAGCAAGAGCTTATCCTTCTGGCACAGAAATCAGACGTAGCAGAAGAGCTAGACCGTCTTGATTCTCACGTAAAAGAAACCACGAACATTCTGAAAAAAGGCGGCGCAGTGGGTCGTCGTCTAGATTTCATGATGCAAGAGTTCAACCGTGAATCGAACACGCTAGCGTCGAAATCCATCAGCACCGACATCACCGCATCGGGCGTTGAACTGAAAGTTCTAATTGAACAGATGCGTGAGCAGATCCAAAACATTGAATGATCTAAAAGTCATCGAGTATTGAAACAAAAAAGCCCCGCTAATACGGGGTTTTCTTTTATTCGTCTTTTTCCAAGGTACTGTTATCAACGTAGGGCCAATAATGGTGCCCAATTCTGATCAGCAAAGTAGCCGCAGCCAAAATAAACGCAGCCAGAGATAACCACACAACCAAAACTGCATCCAGCTCTTTCATTCCGAGTGTGATGTAGCGGGCGATGGCCATCATCGCGATGTAGATAGGATAGCGTACCGGAATTTTACCGTTCATCACGAACTGCTGCACCATAGCGAGCACTTCCAGATAGATAAACATCAACAGAATATCCGTGAGTAAGACACGCTTCTCTACAAATACGTGCACAAACTCTTGCATCATGGCGTACAACGTCGCCAAGGTAATAGAGACTAATAACACCGCCTCCAAAATATGGAAGATTTTCAGGAAAGGTCGACTAAAGGATTTCGGTAAATTCGACGGCATGGTCCATTATCCAAACAAAGAAAATAGGCCTTGAGTTTAGCATGCAACGATCTTCAATCAATCAGAATAAACATCAGTGCAAATCGACTCCAAGTCCTGGCATTTGCTTATAAAAACGCTCCGCTTATTTGGCGGAGCGCTTTTGTGTTATAGGACCTGTGGCATCACTTACGCCACTTGCTGCTTTTTTTCAGCTACGCGCTTTTTCTTCCGATATTTAGGGTGAGTGATCGGAATCGCAGATAGGAGTTTTTTGGTGTATTCGTTTTGCGGGTTTGCATAAATTTCTTTAGCACTGCCTGCTTCTACCACTTTACCAAAATACATCACGGCAACTTTGTCAGAAACATGTTTCACCACCGAGAGATCGTGAGAGATAAATATGATCGCCAAATTCATTTCTTGTTGCAGTTGTAGCAATAGGTTCAAGATTTGCGCCTGTACCGACACATCTAACGCAGATACCGATTCATCACAAATCAGTAGTTTAGGCTTCAATGCAATCGCGCGAGCAATACCGATACGCTGCCGTTGTCCGCCTGAAAATTCATGTGGATAACGGTTTACTGCCGTTTCTGGTAATCCCACTTTGATTAAAAGCTCTTTTACCCATTGTTTACGCTCTGTTGGCGTGCCAATTTTATGAATAACAAACGGTTCTTCCAGAATCATACCGATGGTATGACGCTGATTGAGTGACTCCATTGGGTCTTGAAAGACGATTTGCATGTCTTTACGCAGCGAGCGCATCTCTTTAACAGACAATTTAGTGATGTCTTTACCTTCAAAGAAAATCTTACCTTCTGTTGGCTCGTATAACTTTAAGATCGTGCGACCAAGGGTGCTTTTACCACAACCTGACTCACCAACTAGCCCCAGTGTTTCACCTTCAGAAACAGACAGTGAAACCCCGTCTACCGCTTTGATGGTGTAGCCTTTCTTGAACAGCCCTTTACCAGAAACAAAGTGCTGCTTAAGATTTTCAATTCTTAATACTTCTTTTGCCATAACATCCTCTTTTATGACTGGTTCACTTTGCCCAGTTAACTGGCAAACATACTGGCATCAATAGGCTTGATATCGATCATCTGCTTCGGCTCATTATCTAAGCTCGGCATCAACCCCATCAAACGCTCTGTGTATGGGTGCTGCGGGTTATCAAACAACTCAAAAATTTCTGCTTTTTCGACAATACGTCCGCCATACATCACGGCAACATCATCACACACTTCTGCCACAACCCCGAGATCGTGAGTGATGAAGATCATCGCCATGCCCGTTTCTTCCTGAAGCTCGTTCATCAGTTCAAGGATAGACGCCTGAACCGTAACATCCAACGCTGTAGTCGGTTCATCACAAATCAGAATATCCGGCTTACAGGCCAATGCCATCGCGATCATGACACGCTGGCGCATACCACCAGATAGGTTATGGGGATACTCATTCAATCGCTTCTCTGGCATTGGAATTTTTACTTTTGCCAGCATCTCAATCGCGTACGCCTCCCGCTCCTTTTTGTCGAGCTCAGGTCGATGGAGCTCAAGCACTTCACATATTTGACGACCAATGGTGTGCACTGGGTTGAGCGCAGTCATCGGGTCTTGGAAGATGATCGAAATGCGATCGCCACGCATGGCGTACATCTCTTCCGCAGGCAAATCAACTAGGTTGGTGCCGCGATAATTCACTTCACCTTTAATGATGTTGCCATATGGCTTAGGTAATAGCCCCATGATCGACATTGAGGTTACGCTCTTACCACTACCTGACTCTCCCACCAGGCCGAGTGTACGTCCAGCTCGCACATCAAAGTTCACACCATGCAGAACCTTCACTGGCCCATCATCGGTGGTAAATTCAACTTCGAGATCTTTAACACTTAGGATTACATCGTTTTCCATAACCAATCCTTACAGCTTATAAGTGTCATCTACGACAACGACAGGTTCAAAAGCTTTGTCTGACTTCATCGCTTGTTTCGTTTCTTTTTTGATATCACTATCAATCCAGTAAGTGCCATCGCCTATGATTGCACCACTGAACAGCGCCTCTGTCATGCGATTCATTGGCTTATCTGGAAACTTTAACCAGCGCCAGTGACCATAGCGGACATAAGGAACCATGTAGCCTGGGACGATAACGTGAGCATCAATGATGTCACGCTGAATCTCATGACCTAGCTGGATCTTTTTATCCATATCCATGCCAAAACGATACTCGATGATCTTTTCATCCAGTTCAGGCGTGCTGTAGTTTGTGAAAGAGTTAGTTTGCGGCTTGTTCGCATTGACTGAATGGAAGTACTCCCAATACGTTGGGATCTCAGACGTACCCATATCTAAGAAAGCCAAATCGTGCTTTTTCTCACGTACGTATTTGAACATAGATGAGCCATCAACTAACTTGAGCTCAATATCCAGCCCTGCTAGCTTGGCTTGCTCACGCAAAAATGCAATACGAGGAGTATGAACAGGTGTTCCGTAGGTCAGCTCGAAGCTTAAGCGCTCACCTTTATCATTGACACGAATACCATCAGAACCAATTTTGTTAAAGCCTGCGGCTTCGAATGCCTCGGCCGCTTTTGCGGGATCAAACTTCGGTGCCTTAGCATCTGGTAGGGTGTATTTACCATGACCATAACCGGTCGGGTTCGGTTTACGGGAGTAGTCGCCACGCATGACATTCTCTATCATGCCATCAAAGTCAATCGCGTAAGTAATGCCCTTGCGAATGTTTAAATCATCCAGCAAAGGCATCGCGGTGTTCATCCATACACCACCAGCCCCAACTGGAAATTGGTTGTAACCCCAGAACTTGTGAATGTATCCCTTTTGGTAAGGTTCCGTATTCGATTTATCATGCCATAAGCTTGGTAAAACAAGACCAAATGCATCCAGCTTCCCTTTCTCAAAGTGCTTCATCGCGATATCACTGTCGCGAATCACTGTGATGCGGATTTTGTCGACATTATAGCGATGTTGATAATACTTATTGCTGTAACCCCACCAGTCTTCACC
>NZ_WXWS01000174.1:0-11282 GCF_009904715.1 Vibrio sp. V42_P2S4T144
CATTTAGTTTATGCCGTGATTTCTCAACCAATACTCTCCGTTAATAATCTCAGCCTTACAGACTCAGAGCGTACACTCTTCAAAGACATTTCTTTTGAGCTGTCTCAAGGTGAAGTTCTTGCCATTATGGGACCTTCCGGCATTGGTAAATCCATGTTGTCGAAAGCCGTCGCAGGTTTTTTGCCGTCTGATATTTGGGTAGACGGAAGTATCCAGCTTAACAGCAGTGAAGTCGCACAAACTGTCATGCTGCAACGTAGTCAATTGCAGCGTCCCGCGGTCATTTTCCAAGATGCACTTAAAGCGCTGAATCCATTGGCGTCTGTCGAACAACAACTGTGTTTGGCATTGACGGGCAAAAAAACGCGCTTGTCTTCAGCAAACCGAGACACCGTGACGACCTTGTTGTCTCAACTCGGATTTGCAGATCCAAAAGCAGCATTGGCGCAGCATCCAAGCCAGCTATCTGGTGGTCAGCGCCAGCGTATTTGTATTGCGATTGCTTTGCTTGGTAGTGCCAACTTAATCATCGCAGATGAGCCCACCAGTGCACTCGATCCAATCACCGAAGCGGAGATCCTTGAGTTGTTCCGCAGCAGTGTTCAGCAACGCAACATCAGTGGTCTGTTGATCACGCACGATCTGTCTGCGGCTTTGGCATGTGACAAAGTCTTGGTGATTGCGGACAACACCATGGTGGCTTATGGCGCACCGTGGCAAGCCATTCAGCAAAGTTCGCATCCTTTCTGCCAACAACTTGCGCAACTGCTGCCTTAACCTCATCTCTGGAGCCTATTTTGACTAAGCACAACTTGAGCGGGCACACGCAGCCTAAATCGGCGGAAGTTCGCTTTGAGCAAGCCAGTGTTCACTATTACTCCAAACCAAGTTGGTTAGGGGGCAAACCGTTCAAAGCGCTCGAACAATTGGATCTTGCCATCGACACACAAAACATTGCGATTGTTGGTCCTTCTGGTGCGGGTAAATCGACCTTGATTGAGCTTCTGTTCGGTCTTCGTAAGCCCACATCTGGTGAAGTGTATGTGTGTGGCTATCCGCTATCGCGTAGCTCGGCTAAGCAGCGCCAAGAGTTGTGTCAGCACATTCAACTGATTCCGCAAGAGCCGCAGTCTAGCTTGAATCCGTACTACACCGTTCGCCAGATCTTACTGGAGCCGCTAAGCAACATTGGTTTGACGCAAGAGCTTAACGAGAAGGTGGAAAAGGTTTTGACGGATGTCGGTTTGGATCTCACATTGCTGGATCGTAACCCGCAGCAATTATCAGTTGGGCAAGCTCAACGTGTGGCTATCGCCAGAGCTTTGATTGTTGAGCCTTGCGTGTTGGTTGCCGATGAGCCAACCAGTAGCTTAGACCCCGTCAGTCGTAAACAGATTCTCGACTTGTTGGCAGGCATTCAAAAGAGTCGTCAGATGCGCTTGATTTTGGTGACACATGACCTCGATGCGGCACAAACCCTATGCGATGAAATCCTAGTGTTAGACAAAGGACGCGTTGTCGAGCACGGCACAGCACAGAACGTGACAAATAACCCATCGCACTTGATCACGAGAGCCTTGATGAGCGCTCAACACAAAAGTAATGAATTCACAAAAACCATTGGAGAGGTTTCTTATGCACCTTAGTACTCCCAAGTTAGCTTTGTCGCTGGCTTTAAGCGCACTGCTGACGGGTTGTTTTGACTCTGGCGAAAGCAAGCCAGAAGCGGAAAAAGCAGCTGCACCGCAAGCAACGGAAATTCGCGTTGCCATGATGCAACCACCACGCACAGGTTTGTCACCACTTTCAGATGACGCGTTCAAACTGTCACGTTGGAGCACGGCAGAAACGCTGGTGAACCTAAACGATCAGTCGGTAGCAGAGCCTATGCTGGCAACAGAGTGGGAACAAATTGACCCGATGACGTGGCAATTTACGGTACGTAAGGGCGTGAAATTCCACGATGGTTCTGACCTTGATGCCAATGCGGTTGTGAACTCTCTACAAAAAGCATTAGATGCAGCTCCTAAGCCACGCATTTTGGATGGTATCGAATGGCAAGTTCGCGCATTGGACGACTTCACTGTTGAAATCAAAACGACCTTTAACGATCCACTGTTGCCAAGCCGTCTTTCTAGCCCACAGCTAGCGATCCTTTCTGGTGCTGCATATCAAGAAAACGGTCGTGTTGTGCCAATCAATGCGGGTACGGGTCCATTCGTTCTGACAGAAATCAACGGGACAACCAGCGCAAAACTGAAGCGTTTTGACGGTTACTGGGGTGAAAAAGCAAAAGTAGACAGTATCTTTGCTGAATACGTACCAAACGGTTTTGCTCGTGCTGCAGCGCTGCGTACCGGTGAGGCGGATGTAGTTGAAGCGGTTCCTGTATCGCAAATCGCGATGATGGAATCTTCACAGCTGCACGAAGTCGCCATGCCGCGTACCAACACGCTTTACCTAAACAACAAATCAGATGTGTTTAGCCAGTTCGGTTTGCGTAAAGCAGCGGCTCAAGCGGTTAACCGTGAGCAAATCATCAAAACGGTTTACGAGAACCACGCCGATTCAGCAAAAGGTTTGTTAGGTCCTGCATTGGCATGGGCTCAGCCAATTCGTGATGCGAACCCTCGTATGGAAACCATGGAAATGCGCCACGCGAACGGTGAGAAGATCACCATCGGTACATTTACCGACCGTGCTGAGTTGCCAGAAGTAGCGGTGCTGCTAAAGCAACAACTTGAAGCGGCTGGCTTTGTGGTTGAGCTAGATGTTCGTGAATACGCACAAATCGAAAACGATGCACTAGCAGGTAAGTTCGATGCGTTCTTGTTGTCACGTGCAACAGTGCTGGATTCTGGTGACCCAGTAGCGTACATGCAAAGTGACTTTAGTTGTAAAGGTTCTTACAACCTAGGTCAGTTCTGCTCTGAAGAAGTGGACGCAGCATTGAAACACGCTGATCGTCAGCCATTGGGTGAGAAACGCCAACAAGCGATAATCGAAGCAGAAAGCAAAATCCTTGAGCAATACGCTGTGATTCCACTGCTTCACGAGCGTGTAATCCAAGGTGAGAGTGACCGCGTGAAGAATGCACAACGTGACCCACGTGAGCGTCGCCTGATCGACCAGTTTACTGAGGTGAACTAACTCGATGTCGTCTGTTGCCAACATGCGCTTTCGTTGGGGCGCTTGTATGCCCGAATGGTTTGCGCGTTTTTTGTCGCGCTTCCTGTCACTCGGGGTAGTGGTTGTACTGGTGGGTTTGATGCCGGATATTGCCGGTATCGATCCAAGCCAATCAATCCTCCGTGCCCGTGCGGGGGCTCAACAATTGCTGACGGCAGAAGCTCTGCAAGCAATTCGAGAAGATCTTCAACTTGACCGCAGCGCTGCTGAGCGACTGTGGGATTGGTTGACGCTTGCCATGCAAGGTGACCTAGGTGTCTCTTGGGTGAGCGGGGCGTCCGTCATGGAGAGCGTTCAACAAACCGCAAAAACGTCACTATTACTGATGCTTACAGCGTTAGGTATGGCATTTGTAATGTGCATGGCGAGCGTGCTTTACACCGTGCGTCGTTGGCAACAGAATCGTTTAGACAAGCATCATGACACGCTCAGTTCGGTGTTGGTCTCATTGCCAGAATACGTGATTGCTTCGTTGCTGATCATGGTGTTTTCCATTTGGTTGGGCTGGTTCCCGCCTTATGGTTGGCAAGGCGTGCAAAACCTCTGGCTACCAAGTTTGGCAATGGCATTGCCTGCTGCTGGCTTGTTCGGGCGCTTGCTCAATGACAGCCTCAAGCGAGTATTAGATGAGCCTTGGGTGATCACTTGGCTATCGGCAAACGTCAGTAAGTTTCAAATCTTACGCTTTGCCTTGTGGCGTGCCGTTAGTAACTTGATTCCTCAAATCGCAATGACGGTGATTGGTTTAACCGGCGGCGCGGTTGCTGTGGAACAAGTGTTTTCCATTCCGGGCATCGGACGACTAATCTTAGGCGCAGCGAAGTCACAAGATCTACCGATGCTGCAAGGTGGCTTGTTGGTGTTGCTGGTGTACTCGATGTTGATCAGCAGTGCGAGCATCTTATTGCAACGCTGGTTACTCGGGCACAGTGTCACGAGTGGCAAGTTGATCAGCAGTCACAGCACGTTCCGTTTTACCCAAAGCACCACCAAACGTATCGTCAGTGCAACAATCTTTGCCTTGCTGATTGGTTGTGCGGGATGGGCGTTAATGCGCGATCCTTACACTATCCAATTTACTCGCCTTGAATCGCCTAGCTTAGCAGCACCGTTTGGTGCCGATGCGGTTGGTCGAGATCTGCTTGCTCGTGTTGGCGGCGGTATGATGTCGACAATCAAAATGGGCATCATCGCAACCTTCCTTAGTTTGGTGATTGGTTTGCTGCTCGGCTTTGTGACTCGTTATAGCCAAGGCTTAATTGAGATTACCAAAGGTGTGCCATACATTGTGGCGGGTCTGCTGATTGCTGGTCTAACGGGGATGAACCCAAACAGTGCCTTGATTGCGATTGTTATGGTGTCATGGGCACCATTAGCAGCGCACTGTGCAAGTTTGTTGATGGAAGCCAAAGCGCAGCCTTACACGCATCTTGCGCCCATTTGGGGAACCAGTCAGTGGCGAGTACTCCGTTACTACTTGTTACCTTATGTGCTGCCGCCATTGATTCGTCATGCGTTTCTGCGTTTGCCGTACATTACGCTCAGCCTGACGTCTCTGAGTTTTATCGGACTTGGCGTTAAGCCGCCAGAACCTGAGTGGGGCTTATTGATTGCGGAAAACTTGCCTTACATAGAGCGCTCACCATTAGGTGTCTTGCTGCCAATCTCAGGCTTAGTTTTGATGGCAATTGCAGTGAATTTGATTTTTGATGACAAGTGACGAGCAGCGATAAAGCGAAGTGAGCTTCCATATCCAGATGTAATCAGTAATTTGGTAATTTAGAAAACAAAAGGATGTGTTTTCTGCCAGAAAGTACACAGCACGGTCTATGTATATTGGAAGCGCTCAATCCCCACTTATTACCTATACAGTTGGCTTTTCTATCGCTAAGCTGTTGCTAGTTAAAGAAAAGTTATACTTACCAAGGACACTTCGTTAACCAAAGGAGTGATATCCCCTAAAAATGAAAAAAGACTCAGCAAGTAAGCCGAGTCATTTTTTTCGTTAGTCTTGGTTTGTCGTACTTTTGATATTAATCCAGTAGCTTTGGAATATCGCCGCTGAAGTCGATCCATGAGTTAGTACCCAGCGTTTCCGTACCTTCAACACTCGGCTCTTCATAACGCATAACAAAGTTTTTAGGGCCGTGTGCATAAGCGACAACCAAGCCATAAGGTGCATCTAAGAACCCACCATGAGGTACGAGACCTGGGTAGCTGATTCGCCACGCATCACCATCTAGTGAGACGTGACTCAGCGTCAGTTTACCAATCACATTGTCTGGTAATACAAAGAACCAAGTCCATGGCCCACCAGACACGATGGTCATCACTTCATCGATACCTACGCCATTCTCTGAGCTATTAACATGTAACTTGCCGAATTTTTCTTGTAGAAAGTGCATAACTTCTGGAGTCATTGCTTTCATATCATAAACCTTTGGATATGGAGCAACGCCTACTTCAGACGTCGATAGGAAACCGCCTCTGTGTGCCTCTGGTAATCGGCCAGCTTTTTCGATTTGATCCAGTAAGTCACCACGGTGCATAGAAAATAGTGAGATTAGTTTTTCACTTTCTTCCTTTGTAATAGCTCTTTTTTTGGATATTTCCAGAATAGGTTTGGCTTCTTCAGGCAGCGAAACGGTACTAACTCGCACACCAATAGTTTTGAGCACTTCGTTGACCTTCTCAACGCCTTGAGTTGGCGCTCTACCATCACTGTAAGACAGAGTCAGCTGACCCTCTGTTGACATTGTTTTTGCTACGCTTTGTGCGATCGGCATAGTGGCAATCATGCTCACTAATACTAAATTGATCCATTTTTTCATCATTCGGTCTCCTGCTTGATTATAGGACGATGAGTTGTGTTTTCAGGCCTAAGTGTAGAAGTCGCGCTAAATCAGATAAACAGCACTCAGGTAAACAAATTGTTTACCAATAGTGAACTGACGATGTGGAGGTGTATCAATAAGGAGTCAATTACTACAAACTATTTCTCTTTGGTAAACAGTTAAGTTACTAAATGGAGCTTTAATTACTCAATGCGGCTGTTATGGTTAAGTCTTTAGTGCTTGAGCACTAGTAGAGTATTTATCCCCTTAAAATAGATGGCCTTGATGTGAAAAATATTAAATATCACCTTTTGTCCTTATTAGTGACAGCGCTGGTTGCAGGATCTTTTTTATCTTCAGAAAAACTATCCGGTGTAATCAATCCATTCTCCTTAACGTTATTGAGATTCCTGCTTGCAGCACTGGTATTGTTTCCTTTTATTCTGACAAAGAAACATCGCATCAAAATGGCAAAAGATGTGTTTCCAAGAAGTCTTATCATGAGCCTTTTCTTTGCGATCTTTTTTATATGTATGTTCAGGGCTTTGCAGACAACCACGGCATTAAACACAGGCACACTGTATACATTAGTGCCATTTATTACTGCCATTGTTAGTGTTTTCCTCTTTAAGGAAAAATTATCTATTCAGATGCTTGGCGTTTATTTGGTAGGGACTGTCGGGACATGTTGGGTGGTTGTGAAAGGAGATTTAGAGACATTATTGAAACTAAACCTCAACAAAGGAGATATTTTGTTTTTGCTCGGGTGTATGTCTATGGTGTGTTTTTCTGTCTCGATGAAAGTTTTTCATCGTGGAGAAGAAACCATTGTTACCGTGTTTTGTACTCTGATTGGCGGTGCCTTCTGGATGTTGCTGGCATTGTTTGTATTCCATCAACCACTAGACTGGTTTGCATTAAATGCCGAGCTTACCTTGCACATGCTATACCTCGCTTTGTTTGCGACATTGCTCTCAACCTTTATCATCCACAAAGCCACCGTTGTACTGGGGCCTGCAAAAGTGATGGCTTATATTTATCTAAGTCCTGTATTTGTTGCTTTTATCATGTTGTTATTTGATGGAAAGAGTATACCCACAGCTGTATATCCTGGTATTGCACTATCCATTCTTTCTACTGTGGTATTGCAAGTGTCGAATAGTCAGGCCGAGCGAAATCAAGTCTGTTGAAAAATCTGGCCACCTTCTCACATCTGGCCACCTTCTCACAAAGGTTGCGTTTTCATGCTCAGGTAATCAATTTGACAGGAGAAGATGAAGGCTAGTGCTGTTTGTTTTCGAAGTGTTTAACGACAAAATCAATAAAAGTTCTGACTTTTTGAGATTGCTCTTTATGGAAAGGATAAACAACATACAGTGAATGCCTATCAGCTTGCCACATCGATAAAACCTCAACTAATTCCCCAGATTCTAACTCGCCTTTAACGAATAAATCCGGCAGCAATAAAATACCATGGCCTGAGCACGCTGTTTGCTTGAGCGCTAATCCATTGTTTACGACATAAGAACTTGATTGAAGCTCGATCTCTTTGACTTCATCCTCATTTCTGAATAGCCAACGTCTTGCTGACGAAGAAAAACTGTATATGAGGCACTTATGATGAGCGAGATCTTCTGGCTTAAGAATCTCGCTGGATTTTGAAAGATATTCAGGAGAAGCGCAAAGCACTCGTCTCATATCGATAAGCTTTCGGGATCTTAAACTAGAATTGCTTAATTCTCCCCCTCCTCGAATCGCTATATCAATGCCTGAGTCGATGAGATCGACATATTGGTCACTCATGACAACTTCAATAGACAAATCAGGATATTGGTGCATGAATTCACAAATGATGGGGTTAATTTCTAAAATTCCTAACGACATAGGAACGCTTATTTTCAGTGATCCTTTTAACGTATGAGACGACTCGATGACTGACAAATCAGCATGTTTCAAATCATCTAATATGTTGCAAACCTGATTGTAGTAAAGTTGACCATTATCCGTTATGTGCATGTTACGCGTAGTTCGGTTTATCAGAGGGCTTTTAAGATAGTCTTCCAACTCATTGATATTCTTACTAACGGCTGCTTTTGACAGACTTAAATCTTCAGCTGCTGCTTTGAAGCTTCCCAGTTCCACAACCCTTCTGAAAACGGTTAGCGCCCTTATTTTATCCACTTCGACCTCATTTAAACTCTTATTGTTTACCAAAAGTAAACTATTTAGTTACTAACATATAGTTTATTCACCAATGCTAGTCAATTAGTATTTATTGTAATCACCAACACTGAGGTGTTGACCTTAAATACCTAACAGGACTAACTCATGAAAAAGATACTCGCGCTCTCGGGAAGTAATCACAGTCAGTCAATCCATAATACTCTGATTCGTTCCTTGGCTGAAAAAGCCACCCAAACTAAAGTGACCATCATCGAATTGAAAGATTTCGATTTGCCAATGTATGGCATTGATGCAGAGTCAAAAGGTATACCAGCCGACGCCATCACATTGAGACAAATGATGAATGAACACGATGCGCTGATTATTGCTTCTCCTGAGCACAACGGCTCTATGCCCGCATTTTTAAAGAATGTCATTGACTGGCTTTCACGTGTTGCTGAATCAGGTAAATCCTTCTTTGGTGACGATAAGAAACCCGTTCTTTTAGTCAGTACTTCTCCTGGACCGAATGGCGGTGCGACCAATCTCAGAACGATGGCGGAGCTAATGCCATGGTGGGGTGGCGACGTTAAAGGAATCTACAGTTTAGGGAGTTATCAGGAGAAAATTCACGATGGTGAGTTTGACGTAGCGACTAAAGTTGAACTGGAAGCGCTGATGTCTTCCTTTGAAAACGCACTATAGGAGCGTAGGTATGAAAGTGGATATTGGTATAAACGAACAGGATCGTGTTGTGATTGGAGAAGCGCTTAAACGCCTTCTGGCAGACTCCTACACTTTGTATTTGCAAACGCATAATTTTCATTGGAACGTTACTGGCCCCCAATTTCGCGAGCTACATCTTATGTTTGAAGAGCAATACAACGCATTGGCAATCGCCGTCGATGACATTGCTGAGCGAATACGAACACTAGGTGAAGTTGCGCCAGGGACTTACAAAGCGTTCGCCGACCTTAGCTCAGTTTCTGAAGTAGATGGCGTGCCCTCAGCAGAACAAATGGTGTCTATTCTTGTTCGTTCTCATGAGCAAGTGGTCAAGACTTGCCGAGACGTTCTGAAATTGGCTCAGGATGGGGATGATGAATCTTCTGCTTCATTGGTTTCTGATCGAATGCGAGAGCATGAAAAAACAGCCTGGATGTTACGTTCAATGCTGTGAGTCAAATTCGTCGCTGTATACCTTAACAATGTAACGTTGAGCGAAAGCTCGCGTTATTACATATGTTTCCTTAATTTAAGTATGTAGGTGCACCCCATGGCTGTTTTAGAAAAAGGGATTTGGTATCCAAATAAAGAAGTAAAAGACCTGTCTCATGAGGACAGCTTTGAATTGCCAAAAGTCGCTGAGCAAGGGCGTTATCACTTGTACATGTCGTTTGCTTGCCCTTTTGCCCATCGGCCTTATCTGGTGATCAATTACCTAGGATTGAATGACGCAATAACTGTTTCTTCTGTTGCAGCAAAGCGATATTCCGACGGATGGTTATTTGACGATGCTAACTCAGATCCTTTGTACGGCTCTCAAAACTTGATAGAGCTTTACCAACGAGCAAATCCAAATTACACGGGAAGAGTAACAGTACCGATACTATGGGACAGACAAGATCATGCAATTGTAGGTAATGATTCCTCTGCGATAGCAATGGAGCTTGCTACCAACTGGCTACCTTTAGCTAAGAACAAAGTTGAGTTGGTTCCAGATAGTCTGCGAGAAGAAATAGAAAAGCTCAACGAGTGGTTACACGTCAATGTGAATCGAAAGGTCTACCACGTTGGTTTTGCCACAGAGCAGGCAGAATATGATCTAGCCAGTGACACCTTATTTGATGCTATGGAGCAGTTGAACAACAGGCTAAGTCAAACTCGTTATCTGTATGGTTCGAATATCACACTATCGGATCTGTTTCTGTTACCCACACTTGTCAGGTTTGAAGCCGTTTATGAAGTTCACTTTAAGGCCAATAAAAAGCCACTAAAAGCCTTCGATAACCTTTACCAGTATATGCTGGATTTACTCAGTCATGAGAGCATCAGAAAAACGATCGATATCGAGTACATGAAGTTGCATTACTACTTCTCGCACAAGCACATTAACCCTTATGGAATTGTTCCAGCAGGACCGGTCATTAGTTGGTAAGCCAGTAATACTTTCAATCTTGGAGAAAAGTAATGAGCAAAAAAATTAGAGTCGATTTTTTTCACGACGTCATTTGTGGGTGGTGTTATGTTTTGTCACCTCGACTACGCCAGCTTGAAAAAGAGTTTAATTTAGATATCCATCATCATGCATTTGCTTTGTCTGCCTCACGGGAAGAAATGATTGGCAAGTTTGGCTCAATGAAACAAGCGAAGCAAATTATTTTGGAACACTGGGAGCAATGTGCGCGTGCCGACGATAAAAAGCGCGTAAACGTAGAAGGGATGCGTCAGCAGACGTTTGAATACCCATTTTCAACGCCAGGTTTGGTGGCATGTAAGGCGGCTGAACAACAGGGAGGATCCAGTACTTACTGGGACTATTTTGATGCTGTTACACATGCACATATGAGTGAAAACAGAAATATTGGTGATTTGGACGAGCTTACAGAAATTGCTGGTGAGGTTGGGCTGAATAAGGCTCGTTTTCTTGAGGACTTTGCTTCTCCGGAGCGACAAGCTGAGATACAGCGTGACAGAAAGTTGGCTCAAGAATATGACATCACTTCTACGCCAACGTTGGTTATCAATAAAGGGTGGGTTGTACCGGGTGCTCTCGGTATCAATACATTGCGTAAAACATTAAAAGAGCTCACAAATAAAGTTTGAGTCCCAAGAAAAGCCTTTTCAAATTTTCACAATGCCTTTTGCCAGCTAGATAGCTGGCTTTTTTCAATTTGTGTGAGTTAAAGTTATCCATCTGATGGATATAAGTACTTTCCAACCTGAATAGATTTTGCCCCAATGTGTATCAAGTCGGTTCTGGTTAAAGTTGCAGCCAGAATGATTGATGTGAGCATTATTAGGGAATTTACGGCACTAAGTGAGGTTGTTACGGAATATATTGTTATGTAAATGGCAGGTAGTATGGTCTATATC